>NZ_CATMPS010000006.1:0-122201 GCF_950073225.1 uncultured Oscillibacter sp. | reverse complement strand
TCACTCAGCGTGTATCGCAGGAACCATCGGTACGCTGCATCCGTCTTTGCTCTGCGGAGCGTCCCCGGCAGCGATACGTTCCCGTCCAGGTGTTGGAGCAGCACCAGTTTGAACAGCACTGCCGGATTGATACTCCTCCGCCCTTCATCCTCGCTGTACAGCGGCTCCGCAATTTCATACAGCCCCTCAAAATCCACCGCCGCATCCACTTGCCGAAACAGATGCTCCGCCGGCACAAGACTTTCCGCATCCACCATTTCTATGACCCCGCGCTCGTTTTTCCCTCGCTCCAACATATCTCTCCCCCTTATTCCCTATTTTATCATCTTTATATGAAAAAGTCTGCCTTGTGGCAGACTTTTTCGACAGACCGAGCACGATCTTTCAATCGTGCTTTCTCTCAGGTATTAATTTGTGTCACATTGGCTTGATTTTGCGGTGACTGCCTGATATTTTTGGGTTCTGCGCGTCATTCTTTATCCGGCACACCCATTTGGCCTCTCTCCCGTTTTTTTGAAGCTTAGCGGTTCCGCAGTACGTTTTGCAGGGTTTCCAGCAGCTTGGCAATGTCGATGGGCTTGGAGATGTGCCCGTTCATGCCGCATTTGAGGGCCGCCTGTTTGTCTTCTTCAAAGGCGTTGGCCGTCATGGCCAGAATGGGGATGCCGCTTCGTGCCGGGTCCTCCATGGACCGGATGGCCCGGGTGGCCTCATAGCCGTTCATGACAGGCATCTGCACGTCCATCAGCACCAGCTGGTAATAGTCCGGCTCCGCCTGTTCCAGCAGGTCCAGGGCAATCCGCCCGTTCTCCGCGATTTCCACGGTGAAGCCCGCCTCCTCCAAAATGGCCTGGGCGATTTCCTGGTTCAGCTCGTTGTCCTCCGCCAGCAGGATGCGGCCCAGGGCCAGGGGCAGGGCGGCGGTTTCGCCCGCCGCCTCGGGGGTCTCCTCCGTGCCCACGATGGAGAGGAGGCAGTCCCGCAGCTCGGAGAGGAATAGGGGCTTTCCGCAGAAGGCGGTGACCCCGGCCTCCTTGGCCTCGTCTTCAATGTCGGCCCAGTCGTAGGCGGTGAGGACGATGATGGGCACCTCGTCCCCGCACTCCTTGCGGATGCGCCGGGTGACCTCGATGCCGTTCATGTCCGGCAGCAGCCAGTCGATGATGTAAACGCTGTAGTGGTCCCGCCGCATGACGGCCTGCCGGGTGCGGAGCACCGCTTCCTTGCCGGAGAGGGTCCATTCCGCCCGCATGCCGATCTGCTGGAGCATACAGGAGACGCTGTCGCAGGTGTTGAAGTCGTCGTCCACCACCAGGGCGCGGCAGCCGGAGAGCTCCGGGATGGTGGTGGGCTGCTTCTCGTCGGAGCAGAGACGGAAGGTGAGGTCCACGGAGAATTCCGTCCCCACGCCCTGGCGGCTCTTGACATGGATGGAGCCGTTCATCATCTCCACGATGTTCCGGGTAATGGCCATGCCCAGGCCGGTGCCCTGGATGCCGCTGGTGGTGGAGTTCCGCTCCCGCTCGAAGGGCTCGAAGATGTGGGCGACGAACTCCTCGCTCATGCCGATGCCGGTGTCCCGGACGCTGAACTCATAGGCGGCGTGGCCCGCCGGGGCGGAGGGCTTCTCCGTCACCCGGATGCTGACGATGCCCCCGGCAGGGGTGTACTTGATGGAGTTGCCCAGCAGGTTCAAGAGGATCTGGTTCAGCCGCAGCCGGTCGCAGAGGATGTCCTCGTGAATCACGTCCACGGCGTCCATGTAAAGCTCCAGCTGCTTGGCGTGGACGTCCGCCTGGACGATGCTCCGCAGGCCATGGAGGATGTCCGGCAGGGAGCAGGGCTTTTCGTCCAGGTACATCTTGCCGCTTTCGATGCGGCTCATGTCCAGCACGTCGTTGATGAGGCTGAGCAGGTGGTTGCCGGAGGTCATGATCTTTTTCAGATATTCCTCCACCTGCTCCCGGTTGTCGATGTGGGTGGTGGCCAGGGCGGTGAAGCCGATGATGGCGTTCATGGGGGTTCGGATGTCGTGGGACATGTTGGAGAGGAAGACGCTCTTTGCCTTGCTGGCCCGGTTGGCCTGGGCCAGGGCGTCCTCCAGCAGGCTCTTTTTCTCCATCTCCGACCGGGTTTCCTCGTCCACGCAGCGAAAGCCGATGACCACGCCCCGGCTGGAGGACTGGTCCCCGATGGGCACGGCCTTCATCTGGAAATAGCGGATTTCACCCATGCAGACGGTCCGGTAGTTGAGGTAGTAGATGCCCCGGTCCTGAAGGTCCCGAAGGAGGTTATCCCCGGCAAAGACTCGGCGGACCATGTCCCGGTCGTCCACGTAGACGCAGGTTTGTATGTAGTTTTCCATATGGACGTCCAGGGACAGATCCCCGGAGAAAAGCTGCTCCAAAAGCCCGGCGGGACAGGCGTAGGTCCGCAGGGCGTTGCCCTTGCGGGTTTCCAGATCAAAGTAACAGACCAGATTGTAGTCTGTGCTCAGGGCCTGGACCAGCTCCTGGTGGCGGCGCTCCGTGCGGAGCTGTTCTTCCTGCTCCCGCTGCTTCTGGGCGGTGCAGTCCAGGAGGAAGCGCTGATAGAACAGTTCTCCGTTTTCCTCAATCAGCTTGACATTGCCCATTACGTGGAGAACGTCCCCGTTGGTGTGCCGGACCCGGTACACCACGCTGACGCTGTCCCCCGCGTTTTTCAGGGATTTGATGGAGCTTAGCAGCTTCTCCCGGTCCTCTTCAATGACGGAGGTGGCGATGGTGTCGAAACCGGCGGCAAAGAGTTCTTCCTGGGACTGGAAGCCCAGAATTACCAGGGCGGCCCGGTTGACGCTGAGGATACGGGACCCGTCCAGGCTGTGGCACAGCACGCCGCAGTCCATGGTGGTGAACAGGGTTTCCAGCGCGTGGTTCTCCCGGCGCAGCTCCTCCTCATAGGCCCGCTCCCGGGTTACGTCGATGCCAACGCCCACGGTGCCCATGACGCTGCCGTCCAGGTCGTACAGGGGGGACTTATAGGTGGTCAGAAGCCGGGTCCCCTCGCCGGTTTGGACGGTTTCCTCCGCCACGCAGGTTTTTTGCGACTCCATGACGATCCGCTCGGACTCGATGCAGACGGGGTCATCAAATTCCACGTCCCAGATATAAGCGTGCCGCTGGCCCTGGACCTGCTCCTTGGCCTTGTTCACCGTTTGGCAGAAGCTGTCGTTTACCTTTTCGTGGACGCCGTCCTTGGTTTTGTACCAGACCAGGTTGGGCACGCTGTTGATGGCGGCCTCCAGGTACTGCCTTGCCTCCCAGAGATCCTTCTCCTGGTGGCAGGCCCGCAGCCATTTCTGGAAGCGGAAGCGCAGCTCCTCTCCGCTCATGGGCAGGGTCCACAGATCGGCCAGGGCGGGGAGCAGCTCCGTCAGCTGGGACAGCTGATCCCGCAGTCCCAGCACAACCAGCTCCGCCCCGCTCTCCGCCAGGGTCCGGACGGTTCCGGCGGCGTCCAGCCCCGTGAGGTCGGCGAAGATCACGTCGGCCTGGGCGGCCAGGGCGGGGTCCGGCTCCCCGCTCTCCAAAAACGTATGGGTAAACGGCTCCTGGGGAGCGGTCTCCTTAAGCGGGGCGAAAAGCTCCAGCCGGCGGCCGACGCAGTAGAGCCGCAGATGACAATGATACATAAGCGTTCTCCTCCATATGGCTGCGGGTTCCAGGCGGGGCCGAGGGGAAGGGATGTCCCGCCGGTTTTTCTCAATGCTATTTTAACGGGTAAAGCGGCTCGTGTCAACCATGGATGAGCCTCCAAACGGGAGGAATCCGGCTTTTCCGGGAATGAAAAAGGAGGCGCCCGGCCCAAAAGGCCATGCGCCCCGCTTCCTCCGCCCCCCTGCCGGGGAGCTTATACGCTGAAATTCAGCTGGCGATAGTAGCCGTCGTAAACCCGGGAGATGGGCTTGTCCGCCACGGCGGGCCGTTCCGGTCCATAGAGCAGACGGCCGATCTTGTAGCCCACACCGTTGATGCACACGGATTCCCCAGGTGTGCGGCCGCCGAATTTCGTCATCCAGGCCAGCGCCTCGCCCACCGTGCAGCCCTGCCGCAGCCGGCCCTGCTCGTCCCAAAGCGGATCGTAACCCAATTCCATATCTGCCGTATCCTCCATTCATTCATAAAAAGCAACCGCTACACATTGTAGCCGACTCCCCCGGCAAAAGCAATGGCGGGAGTGGAGAAAAAAGGGGGGGATATTCGTGAAAATCACGGCTTGACAAATGATGGAAATTGGGTTTCCCTTGCGCGGCAGGGGATAGCGCCGGCGAAAGGCCGCCTCACAGGGCGGCCTCCCGCTTTTTTGTCAGCATTCTCCCAGGTATTCCTCCAGGCAGAGCCCCTGCCGCATAATCTCCCCCGCGGCTTCCTCTCCCACATAGCGGTAGTGCCAGGGCTCGTAGCCCACGCCGGTGAGGGCGCTTTTCTCCGTGGGATAGCGGAGGATGAAGCCGTACTCGGCGCAGTGCTCCATCAGCCACTGCTGCACCGCCGTCTTCTCCTGGCCCTCGTCTAAAAGCTGGTAGGACTTGTCCACAATGTCCACCGCCAGCCCGGCCTGATGCTCGCTGGTTCCGGGGCGGGCCACCCAGACGGCGGCCTGTTCCTCCGCCTCCTCCAAGGACCCGGCCTGGGGGAGGCAGGATTGGACCTTTCGCTGGAACAGCTCCTCCTGCTTCTCCCAGCTTCGGTAGGAGGAGCAGATGGTGGGCTCCAGCCCCTCCGCCCGGCAGTCGTCCATCATCCGCTGGAGGGCGGGGTAGGCCCGCTTGTCGATGGCGTGGCCGTTGATCAATTGGGTGAATTCCGGGACCTGGAAATCCTGCGGCAGGGGATGGTCCCCGTTGACCAGGATCAGGTTCCAGCCGTCCTTGGGGACGGCGCTGTCCTTCCCGTCGGAGGCAGGTGTGCCCTCCCCGCCGGAGGTCACCGACCCGGGGACGGTTAGAACGCGGACGGGGCCGCCGTTTCCGGCCCCCGCTCCCGCCGCGGCTTGGGCGGCCCTGTTTCCCGCGGCCTCGGCCTGGCCCAGCAGGAAGCCGCCGGCGAACAGCATCAGCCCCAGAAGAAGAGCCAGGAGGGGCAGGGGGGACCGCCGGGGACTCCGCCGGGCCCGGGAGGGCGCGGGGCGGCGTGGCCTGGAAACCATGGGCGCGTCCCATTGAGCAGGGGCGGCGGCGTAATACTCCCGGTCAGGACGGGAGAATTCATGTAATACGCAGGAATGAACAGACATAGAAACAGCTCCTTCGCTCTTGAACTGTCTCTATGATAAGGCTTGTCCCCGTCGAAACCGAAACATTCCTGCATCGAAGTCTTACCATTTTTGCATCGAAGCTGCATCGGTGGGCTCGCGGCCATAGCTTACGGAGATTTCCTTGTCCACGGCGGCCCAGTCTACCGTAAAGCTGAAATACAGATCGGTCCAGTGCCTTGCAATCCAAAAGAGGCTCTTGCAGTCCGTCAGCCGGAAACACGCGACGTCGCCGGTGTCCTCCTCCGGGGTGTAGTCCAGCCCCAGCCGGTCCAGAATCGCCTTCCCCAACTCCAGGGAAGAGACGCTGCACGGGATACCCTCAATGTTGACATTGCTGAACGTCAGGCCGACGATCTGCCCGCTTTCCCCGTCCACCGTGGCGGAGAGGTAGGCCTTCTGGTTTTTGTCATGGGTGGAGGCCGTGATGAAGCTGGCGCTGGAGAGGTCCGTCTGGTCCCGGAGATAGTGCCGGGACCATTCCCAGGAGTCGCCGTCGATCTCCGACAGCAGCGTCCGCGCCGCGGGCGAGAGGAGGCTTCCCAGCTCCGCCAGGTCCTCCCGGAGCTGCGCCATGGCCCGGTCCCGCTCCGCGCCCTCCAGCTCATGGCTCATGATGGTGATGTTTTCCGGCATTTCCTGCCACTGGACCAGGAGCCAGAGCCGCCCCGGCAGGTCCGGGGGCTTGAAGGGGAAGTTGCTGTCCTCCGACAGGTCCTCGGCGTGGACCGTGCCGGTGAGCTTGCTGTCCTCCAAGGTGGAAAGCCGCAGGGGCAGCAGGGCCAGAGCCGTGACGGTCAGCGCCGTCAGGATGGGGAAGAGCCAGTTTTTCCAGTTTCGCACGGCAGTTCCTCCCCTCCTTTCCAAAGCACCCGGACCCGGGTGCCCCGGCCCGGCTCGCTCTCAATTTCCAGCTCCCCGCCGTGGAGCTCCACAATCCGGCGGCACAGGGCCAGCCCCAGCCCCGCGCCCCCCTGGGCCCGGGCGCGGGACTTGTCCACCATGTAAAAAGCCTCCGTCACCCGCTCCAGCTCCTCCGCCGGGATGCCCTTGCCCTGGTCCGTCACCTGGACGCAGCAGCTTCCATCCTCCAGGGCGAAGCCCTCCAGCAAAATCTCCCCGCCGTCCTCCATGGCCTTCCGGGCGTTGTCCAGCAGGTTCATGCAGACGGTCTCCATCAAATCCGGCTCCATCCGCGCCGTCACCGCCTGGGACTGAAGGGTGAGCCGGATGCCCGCCTGCCGGAGGGGCGGCTCCATGGCCCCGGCCACCCGGCGGAGGAACGCGTCCAGGGGTACGGGCCGCAGGGGGAAGTCCTGCCGTCCCAGGACGATGAGGTCCAGCAGCTTCCGGCTCAGGGCCTCCAGCCGCCGCCCCTCGCCGAAGATATACCCGGCGCTCTCCCGGACCTGTTCCTCCGTGGCCGGGCGGGAGCGGAGAAGGTCGGCGTAGCCGATGATGGAGGTCAGGGGCGTTTTAATCTCGTGGGCAAAACTGCCGATGAAGTCCTCCTGGCGGCGCTGGGCGGCCTTCAGCTCCGCCACCTGGCGCTGGATGCGGTGGGCCATGACGTTGAAGTCGGCGGAGAGCTGGGCGATCTCGTCGTCCCCGTCCACCCGAACCCGCTGGCTGAGCTCCCCCTCCGCCATCCGCCGGGCGGCGGCGGAAAGGCGGGCCAGGGGCCGGGCCAGCATGGCGGCCACCGCCAGGGACAGGCCCCCCACCGCCCCGGTGAGGACCAGCATCAAGGAGAAGAAGCTCCGGTACTGCTCCGACCGGGATTGGAACAGCTCTCCCACCTCCCGGCAGTTTTCCAGGTAGAGGATGCCGTCCTCCAGGGCCAGGGGGCTGGCGGCGTGGAGGTAAATCCGCCCGTCGGCCAGGGCGTTCATGACCCAGCCCCGCTGCCCGGCGGGAAGCTGGGAGGTGAGGCCCGCCGCCTCCACCGGCAGCACGCCGCTGCCGCCCAGGGCCGTTCCAGCCTCATCGCTGAGACGGAAGGAGACTGTCCGCCCCTGGCCGGTGGTGATGCTGATGCCCCCGGCGGCTTTGGCCAGCTCTTCCCGGCTGTACAGGGGGTTGAAGGCCAGCTCCTGGGCCAGGGCGAAGCGGAGGAGGTCGTTTTCCTCGTACAGCGCCGCCACCTCCCGGTCCAAAGAGGCGCGAAACTGGGCGTGGATGAGGGCGTAGCCCCCGGCGGAGCAGGCCAGGGCCGTGATGAGGACCATGCTGCAAAAGAGCTTCCAGAATAATTTCACAAAAAGCCTCCTTTTGGGTGGGAGCGAACCGCAGGGGCGGACCTGTGTGTCCGCCCGCTTCCGTCATGCCGCCCCTACACCTCCAGCCGGTAGCCCACCTTATAAACCGCCACCAGCCGGTTCTCCAGCCCCAGCTTCTTCCGCATCCGCTGGATGTGGAGGTCTACGGTCCGGCTGTCCCCCAGGAACTCCTCGCCCCAGACCTTTTCATAAATTCGGTCCCGGTAGAGGGCGATGTTTTTGTTTTGCAGGAAGAGCAGCAGCAAATCGTACTCCTTGGCGGTCAGGGCCACGGGGGCCCCGGCCCGGCGCACGACGCGGCTGGCGGTGTCGATTTCAATGTCCGGCGGCAGGGAGAGGACCCGCCCTGTCTTTCCGCAGCGGCGGAGGACGGTTTCCACCCGGGCCAGCAGCTCCATCAGCTCGAAGGGCTTGACGATATAGTCCTCCGCCCCCAGGCGCAGGCCCTTCACCCGGTCCTCCAGCTCTCCCTTGGCGGTGAGGAAGATCACCGGCACCTCCAGGCTTTTGCAGTATTCCAGCACCTCATAGCCGTCGGCCTTGGGCAGCATAATGTCCAGCAGCGCCAGATCGAAGGGCTGGGCTTCCAGCTTGTCCGCCGCGTCCGCCCCGTCAGGGGCCCAGGCGCAGCGGTAGCCCGCCCCCTCCAGGGCGGTGCGGATGAGGTTGGCGATGGGGGCCTCGTCCTCGGCAATGAGGATTTTGTTCACGGAAATCACGTCCTTTGACAAGATGCCTGTTTGGAGTATAGTTTGTATCGTCCTTCCATCATTCTTGCATCATGAACCGGAGAGGGGGCTTTGGCATAGACTGTCGTAGCCCCAATCGAAAGGAGGACGCCGGAAGCGTGCTTCCGGCTGCATATATGAATCAGAATCAGAATATGATGCGGCAATTCTCCTCTCCCACCGCCTGGAACGGCCGGTCGGGAGAAGCTGTCATTCCCCTGCCTAATCCCGGCGAGGGCGGGCCTGTCTACCCCGGCAACATGGACGGAGGCGAGGCCGTGATTCCCCTGCCCAACCCCGGCGAGGGCGGCCCGGTCTATCCCGGTCCCGACGGCGGCGGCGTGGTGGAGCCCGTCATCCCCCTGCCCAACCCCGGCGAGGGCGGCCCGGTTTACCCCGGCCCCGGCGGCGGAAATCAGACCTGGCCCTGTCACGGCGGAGGCTGCGGCGGGATCATCGTCCTGCCCGGTGTCATCGGCGGCGTGTGGCCTGGCGCGGCGAAGGTCCGCTTTTTGAACGCGGGCTACGGCTATCCTGCCTTCCGCGTTTTCGTCGGCAACCGCCGGTTTGTAAACGTGCTGAACTACGCCTCCGCCACCACCTACGGCCAGGTCAACGCCGGTTACCAGACGGTGACGGTTACGGGGACCGACGGCTATGTCTACATCCAGAAAACCATGCCCTTCCAGTCCAACGGAATTACCACCATCGCCATCATCAACACCGCCGGGGGCCTGGACCTGATGCAGATTACCGACAGCTGCTGCCCGCCCACCAACGGGTATTCCAGCTTCCGCATCGGGAATCTGGCCTATAACAGCGGCCCCCTGGACGTGATCATGAGCGACGGCCGGGTGGTCTGGGCGGACCTGCGGTTTAAGGAGGTCCCCGCCTTCAAGCGTATCATGCCCGGCACCTACCAGTTCTTCTACGCCGACACGAACCTGACGCCCATGCCCTCCGGCCTGGACATCGAGACTATGGACTCCGCCTGGCTGGGGGTCTATCCGCCGCACGAGACTTTCGGCTCGCTGTACCTGGACGTGACCAGCAACGCGATTTACAGCGTCTATCTCCTCCAGAGCGGCAGAAACCGGAACAACATCCAGAACCTGATTTTGATGGACCGCTAAGGCAAAACGCCCGCGCCCAAGACGGCGCGGGCGCTTTTCTCAGAACGCGAGGATTCCCAGGTGCTCCAGCAGGATTTTCAGGCCCATGAGAATCAGGATGACGCCTCCCGCCAGCTCCGCCCGGGCCTTGTAGCGCAGGCCGAAGACGTTGCCCACTTTCAGCCCCAGGGCGGAGAGGAGGAAGGTGGCGGCGCCGATGAGGGACACGGCGGAGAGGATATGCACGTCCGGCAGCAGGGCGAAGGTGACGCCCACCGCCAGGGCGTCGATGCTGGTGGCCACGGCCAGGAGGAACATGGTGCGGAGGCCGAAGGAATCGTCGTGACATTCCTCGTCCCCGGAAAGGCTCTCCCTGACCATGTTCCCGCCGATGAAGGCCAGGAGGACGAAGGCGATCCAGTGGTCAAAGGCGCTGATATATTGGTCAAAGGCGGAGCCCAGCAGGAAGCCGATGGAGGGCATCAGCGCCTGGAAGCCGCCGAACCAGGCGCCGGTGAGGAGGTAGTGCCGGGGCTTCAGCCGCTGGACGGACAGGCCCTTGCAGATGGAGACGGCGAAGGCATCCATCGAAAGGCCGGCAGCGATCAGCAGCAGTTCCAAAATATCCATGGGGAAGCCTCCCTGTATATGTAGTTTTTAGATGATACCACAACCATATTCCGGCTGTCAACGAATATGAACCGGGCAGGGGAAAAATGGCCGTTTCCGCACGCTTGACATTTCCGCCGCTTGGTGTTATAGTGTCTTTGTCAAATTGGCTGTGACGGAGACGGAGCCGCCGGAAACGCCCAGAGAGGGACGCGCATGCTGAAAGCGTCCCGCGCCGAACGCGGAGCCTCCACCACTCCCGAGCCGCCCGGGATAACCGGGCCGGGCCCTCCCGTTACCGAGGACGCGAGCGGCGGTCCGCATCCGGGCCGCAAGCAGGGTGGAACCGTGGAATGCGTTTTTCGTATCCCACCCCTGATTCTTCATCAGGGGTGGGATTTTTTGCCCCCGCCCCGTAATAAAAGGAGGAATTACCATGAGTGAAGAAAGCAATCTGTATACCTTTGAAAACGAAACCTACCGCAAGACCTACTGGCACACCTGCTCCCACATCCTGGCCCAGGCGGTGAAGCGGCTGTACCCGGAGGTGAAGCTGGCCATCGGCCCCTCCATCGACGAGGGCTTCTATTACGACATGGACTCTCCCTTCCCCTTCACCCCGGAGATCATGGAAAAAATCGAGGGCGAGATGCGGAAAATCTGCAAGGAGAAGCTGAAGCTGGAGCGCTTCGAGCTGCCCCGGGCGGAGGCCGTGAAGTTCATGGAGGAAAAGGGCGAGCCCTTCAAGGTGGAGCTCATCAACGACCTCCCCGAGGACGCCGCCATCAGCTTCTACAAGCAGGGCGAGTTCACGGACCTCTGCGCCGGTCCCCACTTGGATTCTACAGGACGTGTAAAGGGAAATGCCATTAAGCTGACGGCCTGCAACGCCGCCTACTGGCGGGGAGACTCCAACCGGGAAACCCTCCAGCGCATCTACGGCATCGCCTTCCCCAAGAAGGACGAGCTGGACGAATACCTCAAGCGCATTGAGGAGGCCAAGAAGCGGGACCACCGGAAGCTGGGCAAGGAATTGGGCCTGTTCATGCTCCGGGACGAGGGCCCCGGCTTCCCCTTCTTCCTGCCCAAGGGCATGACGCTGAAAAATACCCTGCTGGACTATTGGCGGCAGGTCCACAAAAAGTACGGCTACGTGGAGATCTCCACCCCCATCATGCTGAACCGCCAGCTGTGGGAGCGCTCCGGCCACTGGGACCACTACAAAAACAACATGTACACCACCGTCATCGACGAAGTGGACTTCGCGGTGAAGCCCATGAACTGCCCCGGCGGCATGCTGGTCTACGCCAGCGAGCCCCACTCCTATAAGGAGCTGCCCCTGCGGGTGGGGGAGATCGGCCTGGTCCACCGGCATGAGCTGTCCGGCGCCCTCCACGGCCTCTTCCGGGTCCGCTGCTTCAACCAGGACGACGCCCACGTCTTTATGACCCGGGAGCAGATGCAGGACGTTATCCAGGAGACGGTTCGCCTCTTCGACGAGGTCTACTCCACCTTCGGCCTCAGCTACACCATTGAGCTTTCCACCATGCCGGAGGACCACATCGGCACCGTGGAGGAGTGGGAGCGGAACCAGGACATTTTGAAAGCCGCCATCACCGACATGGGCAAGGACTTTGTCATCAACGAGGGGGACGGCGCGTTCTACGGCCCCAAGCTGGACTTCCACCTCTCCGACTCCCTGGGCCGGACCTGGCAGTGCGGCACCATCCAGCTGGACAGCCAGCTGCCGGAGCGCTTTGAGCTGGAGTACACCGGCGAGGACGGAGCGAAGCACCGCCCCGTCATGATTCACCGGGTGGTCCTGGGCTCCATCGAGCGCTTCATCGGCGTGATTACCGAGCACTTCGCCGGGGCCTTCCCCCTGTGGCTGAGCCCTGTCCAGGTGAAGGTCCTCACCGTCACCGACCGGGCGGACGCTTACGCCGCGGAGCTTGCCAAGACCCTGGACGAGCTGGGCTTCCGGGTGGAGACCGACGTCCGAAACGAGAAGATCGGCAAGAAAATCCGGGAGGCCACCCTGGAGAAGGACCCCTATATGCTGGTGGTGGGCGACCGGGACGTGGAAAACAAAACCGTCTCCGTCCGCACCCGGGGCGGCGAGGACCTGGGCGCCATGAGCCTGGAGGCCTTTGCCGTGAAGCTTCGGGAAGAAGTGGACAGCAAGGTCATTCTGTAAACCAAACGTATAAACGCAAGGGACGTATCCGTTTTGGATACGTCCCTTTTGATTGGTTTGCAATTATTTGTGAGGTACGTGCCAGATGTTGTCGGCGTACTGGGCGATGGAGCGGTCGGCGGCGAAGATGCCGCTGCGGGCGATGTTGTGGAGGCTCATGCGGTTCCACTTGACGGGGTCGGCGTAGGTCTCCACCATGCGCTTTTCCGCCTCGCAGTAGGACGCGAAGTCCGCCAGGAGCAGGTACTCGTCGGCGGGGCTGCCGCCGAGCCCTAACAGGAGCCGCTGATAGAGGTCGTCGTAGCATACGCCGTCCCGGAAGCCGGTGCGCAGGGCGTCCATGGCCCGGCGGAGCTTCTCGTCCCGGTTATACCAGCGCTGGGGCACGTAGCCCTCCCGCTTGAGGGCCTCCACCTCGTCGGCGTGGAGGCCGAAGAGGAACATGTTCTCGTCTCCCAGCACCTCATGCATCTCCACGTTGGCGCCGTCCAGGGTGCCCACGGTCAGGGCACCGTTCATCATGAATTTCATGTTTCCGGTGCCGCTGGCTTCCTTGCCGGCGGTGGAGATCTGCTGGCTCACCTCGCTGGCGGGCATCAGCACCTCCGCCAGGGAAACCCGGTAGTTCTCCAGGAAGACCACCTGGAGCTTATCCTTGCAGACGGGGTCGTTTTCGATCTGGTCCGCCAGGGAGTTGATCAGGCGGATGATCCGCTTGGCCACCTCATAGCCCGGTGCCGCCTTCGCGCCGAAGAGGAAGGTGTGGGGCTGGGTGATGGCGTTGGGATCGTCCCGCAGCTTCTGGTACAGGGCGATGATGTGCAGCACGTTCAAAAGCTGGCGCTTATACTCATGAAGCCGTTTGGCCTGAACGTCGAAGATGGCGTCGGGGTTCAGAATGACGCCCCGGCTCCGCTTGGCGTGAACGGCGAGAGCCTCTTTGTTTTTCCGCTTGATCTCCGCCAGCCGGTTCAGCACGGTCTGGTCGTCCGCGTAGGCGTCCAGCTTCTGGAGGACGGAGGCGTCGGAGAGGTAGGCGTCCCCGCCGGTCAGCTCTTTGATGAGGCCGTCCAGGCCGGGGTTGATCTCGCTGAGCCAGCGGCGGTGGTCAATGCCGTTGGTGACGTTTTGGAACTTTGTGGGCTCCATGGCGCAGGCGTCCTTGAAGACGTCGTTGCGCAGGATGTCGGAGTGGAGGGCGGACACGCCGTTGACGGCCATGCCTCCGGCGATGCACAGGTTCGCCATGCGGACCTGCCCGTCCCAGATGATGGCCATTTCCTTCGTTTTGGCGGGGTCATGGTAGAAGGACTCAACCCGCTTCTGCCAGCGGTTGGAGATCTCCTGAATGATCTGCCAGATGCGGGGCAGACGGCGCTCCATCAGCGTCTGGGGCCAGCGCTCCAGAGCCTCGGCCAGGACGGTGTGGTTCGTGTAGGCCACGGCGTGGGTGGTGATATACCAGGCGTCGTCCCAGTTCATTCCCGTGTCGTCAATGAGGACCCGCATCAGCTCCGGAATGACCAAAGTGGGATGGGTGTCGTTGATTTGGATGACGTTTTTCTCATGGAAGTTTTTCAGCGTCCCATAGGTGTCCAGGTGCTTGGCGGTGATGGACTGGATGGTGGCGGAGACGAAGAAATACTGCTGCTTGAGACGGAGGGATTTGCCCTCGATGTGGTTGTCGTCGGGGTAGAGGACCTTGGCGATGGTTTCCGCCATGGTCTCCTCCTCGGCGGCTTTCAGGTACTCGCCCTGGCCGAAGAGGCTCATGTCGATGGCCTTGGTCGGCCGGGGGTCCCACAGGCGGAGGACGTTGACATGCCCCGTGCCGTATCCGGCGATTTCCATGTCGTAGGGGATCGCCTGGATGGTGGTGGCGTTTTCATTGACCGTGTGGAGATGGCCGTCCGCCCAGAACTCCCGGACGGTGCCGCCGAAGGAAACCATTTGCGCTTCGGCGGGCTTGGGCAGCAGCCAGGCCGCGCCCAGGTCCTTCCAGTGGTCGGGGAGTTCCACCTGCTGGCCCTCCACGATCTTCTGCTTGAACAGGCCCAGCTCGTAGCAGATGGAATAGCCGGTGGCGGGGATCTCCAGGGTGGTCATGGAATCCAGATAGCAGGCGGCCAGGCGCCCAAGACCCCCGTTGCCCAGCGCCGCGTCGGGCTCCATCTCGAAGATGTCCCCGGCCTTGAAGCCCAGGTGCTCCAGGGCCTCTTTCAGCTGAGGCAGCAGATCCAGGTTATAGGCGTTTTTCATCAGGCTGCGGCCGATGAGGAATTCCATAGACAGGTAGTGGACCTGCTTTTTCTTGTTCTGACGGGTCTTCTTCCGGGTTTCAACCTCCCGGAGGGCCATCATGTCCCGGAGGACCAGGGCGCTGGCCCGCATCATTTCGCCGTCGGTGGCCTCATCGGCGGCTTTGCCGAAGTTGGTCATCAGTTTGGCGGACAGGGCTTCTTCCAGTTCTTTCGTCGTAATCGATGCCATAAGCGTTCTCACTCCGCAGACTTTTTCTTGCCGGCGGTTCCTTTCTTTGAGGTTGACTTCTTTTCGGTTTTCTTCTCAGCTTTGTCAGCTTTGGAGGCGGTTTTAGAAGCGGTTTTCCGAGTCTTCTTGGCGGGCTTCTCAGGGGCGGGAGCGGGCTCCTCAACAGGCGCGGGCTCCTCGGCGGGGGCGGGCTCCTCGGCGGGCGCGGGCTCCTCGGCGGGCGCGGCTTCCACGACGGGTGCGGGCTCCTCGGCGGGGGCGGCTTCCGCGACGGGGGCGGGCTCCTCAGCGGGGGCGGGCTCCTCAGCGGGGGCGGGCTCCTCAGCGGGGGCGGCTTCCACGGCGGGCACGGGCTCCTCGGCAGGGGCGGCTTCCACGACAGGCGCGGGTTCCTCAGTGGGGACGGGCTCCTCAGCGGGGGCGGCCTCTCCCTCGGAAACCTCCAGGGCCCGGCGGGTGTCGCTGTGGATGGGCCAGGTCTGGCCGGTGATGGTGGCATAGATGCGCAGATACTCCCTGGCGCTGCGGGCCCAGCTGAAATCGCAGGACATGGCCCGCTGGCGGAGCCGTCCGAAGACGTCGGGATAGTCCTTATATAGGTACACGGCCTCTCGGATAACATGGAGCATGTCGCCGCTGGAGTAGTTGGCGAAGGAGAAGCCGTTTCCGGCGTCCCGCCAGGACTCGCAGGGTTGGACGGTATCCTTCAAGCCGCCGGTCTCCCGGACGATGGGCACGGTGCCGTAGCGCATGGCGATCATTTGGCTCAGGCCGCAGGGCTCGCTCTTGGAGGGCATGAGGAAGAGGTCCGCGCCGGCGTAAATGGCCATGGACAGATCTTCGTTATAGTCCATGCGGACGGACATCCGGCCGGGATACTGCTGGGCGGCCCAGCCGAAGAAGTCCTCATACCGCTGGTCGCCGGTGCCCAGGACCACCAGCTGCATGGGGAGCTCCATCATATCGTGGAGCACCTCGCAGATCAGGTCCAGGCCCTTGTGGGAGACCAGGCGGCTTACCATAGCCACAATGGGGGTATGGGGCTCCTCCCGCAGGCCCACCATCCGCTGGAGCTCGGCTTTGCAGGCGTCTTTGCCTTCCATATCCTCGAGGGAGAAATTCTTCAGAATGCGCCCGTCGGTCCGGGGGTCGTAGAGCTTCATGTCGATGCCGTTCAACACGCCGGAGAGCTTGTTGGAGCACTGGCGCATGATGCCCTCCATCCGGTGGGCAAAGTAGGGCATTTTCAGCTCGTTGGCGTAGGTGGGGGAGACGGCGTTAACCGCGTCGGCGCAGAGGATGGCGCCCTTGAGGAGGTTGGCGTCCCCGTCCAGCAGCATGGTGCCGTCCTTGGCCCAGCCGGCGTCCAGGCCGAAGAGCTCGCCCAGGACGTAGGGGTTGTACCGGCCCTGATACTCGATGTTGTGGATGGTGACCACGGTCTTGATGGAGCGGTAGCGGTCTTCCCGCACGCCGTCGTCCTTCAGGTAGATGGGGACCAGGGCGGACTGCCAGTCGTTGCAGTGGACCACCTCGGGCCAGAATTTGAAGTGGTCCAGCATCCGCACCACGGCCCGGGAAAAGAAAGCGAAGCGCTCGCCGTCGTCGGCCTGGCCGTAGAGGGAGCCCCGGTTGAAGTACTGCTCGTTGTCCAGGAAGTACCAGGTCACGCCGTCCTTCTCCAGGGAGAAGAGGCCGCAGTAATTGTGCCGCCAGGCCAGGTCTACGTAGTCGTAGCACTCGAATTTCAGCTCGTTTCCGAAGCGCTCCCGGACCCGCTGGTAGAGGGGCAGGACCACGGCCACCTCGGCGCCCTGCTCCGCCAGGGCGGGGGGAAGGGAACCGGCCACGTCGGCGAGGCCGCCGGTTTTACAGAAGGGGACCGCTTCGCTGGTCACATACAAGATTTTCATACACGTACTCCTTTTCATATCGGCCCCGGCGCAGGCCGGAGGCACGAGACTTTGGAAGGGATCGGCGGCTGAAGCGCCGCCGGAAAAGCGCCGCCCTTATTATACCAAATTGTGGGGCCGGGGTCAATCCGGCCTTTCAATCATAAAAGGGGGACGAGGCCGCCCCCCTTTTATGAAACTTTATACCTTGCTGCCCTTGGCCAGGACAATGGGATAGGTGACATGACCCATCAGCGTCCGGCCGGGAAGGACCTCGACATCCTTGTCGGCAATGATATAGCTCAGCTGCGCGTCCTTGCGGACAATGGAGTCCTTGAAAATCACGCAGTTGCGCACCACCGCGCCGGCCTCCACGGTAACGCCGGGGAAGAGAATGGAGTTCTCTACCACGCCCTCGATGGAGCAGCCGTCGCCGAACAGAGAGTTGACGCACTTTCCGCCGGAGCCGATGTAGGTAGAGCTGAGGTCCGCGTTCTTGGCCCGGACGGGGCGCTGCGCGCAGAACAGATCCGCCCGGATGGCGGGGTCCAGCAGCTGCATGCTGCGGTCGTAATACTCCTGGACGGAACGAATTTGGGCGGCGTAGCCCTTCCAGATGTAGCTCTGGATGTTCAGCTGGTCCTTCCGGGCCTGGAGCACGTCCCCCCGCCAGCTGAGCTGGTCCTTAGCGGCGCAGTCGTCCACCAGCTCCAGCAGCAGCTTCTTGGAGACCACGTAGGTTCCCAGCCCCCGGAGGCCCCGGGGGGTGTGGGGGCTGACAAAGACCTCGGCGACCCGGCCGCCCTCTCCCACCTGGAAGTAGGTGCCGTCCTCGGTCATGAAGCTGTCGTTGGCGCAGACCACGGTGATGTCCGCCCCGGATTTCAGATGGTTTTCATACACGTCGCTCAGGGGCAGGTTGGCCACCAGGTCGCCGTCCATCATGACCACATAGTCCTGGCGGATTTCTTCCAGGTAAGTCCGCACGGCGGTCAGGGCCTCGATATGGCCCCGGTAGGGCATGGCGCCCCACTCGCCCTTATAGTTAAAGGGGGGCAGAAGGCGCAGGCCGCCCCGCTTGCGGCTCAGGTCCCAGTCCTTGCCGGTGCCCAGGTGGTCCAGCAGGCTCTGGTAATGGCCGTGGAGAATGATGCCCACGTCGGTGGCCCCGGCGTTCACCAGGCCGCTGAGGGCGAAGTCCACCGCCCGGAACCTTCCGCCGAAGGGAATGGAGGCGGAGGAGCGGATGGAACCCAGCTCCTGGAGGTTGCCGCGGCGCTCATAGGTGAAAATAATTCCGTGCAGTCCGTTCATTTGGACACCTCCTCACCGTTGCGGTTCAGCATGATACCCGCTTTGGCGTCTTTGCCCTCAGGCAGCTGGCAGCCCGGGGCCAGCACCGTCAGGCCCCAGCCCTCCGGCGTATTTTCCGGCGTGCCGCCCACGCGGCAGCCCGGGCCGATTTTGCAGCCCTCGCCCAGGATGGCGTACTCCACCACCGCGCCGGGGGCCACTTCCACGTTGGGGAAGAGAACGGAATAGCGCACCGCCGCGCCCTCGCCCACGGTGACGTTCTGGGAGAGGACGGAGTTCTCCACCACGCCCTCCAGCACGCTGCCCCGGTTCACGGCGCTGTGGGCCACCGCGGAGTTCGTCCCCAGGAAGGCGGGCGGAGCGCTGACGGAGCGGGCGTAGATGGGCCAGGAGCGGTCCCGCAGGTCCAGGCCGGACTCGGGGGCCAGCATGTCCATATTGGCGTCCCAAAGGGATTCCAGGGTGCCCACGTCCTTCCAGTAGCCGGCAAAGCGGTAGGCGGCCATGCGCTCATTGTTCGCCAGCATGGAGGGGATGATGTTCTTTCCGAAGTCGTTTTCGGACCCTTCCGTGTTCTCATCGTCGATAAGGTACTGCCGCAGGGCCTTCCAGGAGAATACGTAAATGCCCATGGAAGCCAGGTTGCTCTTGGGCTCCTTGGGTTTTTCGGCGAACTCGGTGATCATGTCGTCCCCGTCCACGCTCATGATGCCGAAGCGGGGCGCCTCGGCCCAGGGCACCTCCATGACGGAGATGGTGCAGGCGGCGTTTGCCGCCTTGTGGCGGGCCAGCATGTCGGAATAGTCCATCTTGTAAATGTGGTCGCCGGAGAGGATGACCACATACTCGGGGTCGTGCATATCGATGAAGCCCAGGTTCTGATAGATGGCGTTGGCGGTGCCCTTGTACCAGGTGCCGCCCTTGGCCCCCTGGTAGGGAGGCAGGATGTGGACGCCGCCGGTGGACCCGTCCAGGTCCCAGGGCTGGCCGCTGCCGATATAGCTGTTCAGCTCCAGGGGGCGGTACTGGGTCAGCACGCCCACGGTGTCGATGCCGGAGTTCGTGCAGTTGGAGAGGGGGAAGTCGATGATGCGGTACTTGCCGCCGAAGGGAACGGCGGGCTTTGCCATGTCTCCGGTGAGGACATAAAGGCGGCTGCCCTGTCCTCCGGCCAGCAGCATGGCAATGCATTCTTTCTTCATGTCTCTTTCAGCTCCTTTGCCTGTTTTTTCGCTCTGGGCTTTCTTGCGGGTTTTTCAGCGCTGCCCTCCTTGGGGGCCTTCTCCGCCTTGGCGGAGGATTTGACGGTTTTTACCAGGGCCTTGGCGGAGGCCTTCACGGTTTTCCCCGCGGCCTTGGAAACCTTCTCCACCGCTTTCACGGCCTTGGGGGCCTTGGGCTCCTTGACGGCCTTGGGCTTGGGGAAGGTCCCCTCGCCCCGGAGGAACACCGCGCCGAAGGCGGGGATGCGGATGGCGGCGGAGTGCTCCTTGCCGTGGGAGGGGGCGGCCTCCACGGGGACGGGCTCCGTGTCGCCGAAGCCGTCGCCGCCGTATTCCGCCGCGTCGGTGTTGAAGACGGGGGTATACTGCTTGTGGGCGGGGACGCCCATGCGGTAGCCCTCGTAAGTATTGGGGGAGAAGTTGACGGCGCAGAGGAGGTTCCGGCCCTTTTTATCCTTGCGGAGGAAGACCACCACGTTGTTGTGGTTGTCGTCCACCACCAGCCACTCGAAGCCCTCCCAGCTGAAGTCGATCTCCCACAGGGCGGGCTCCTTCTTGTAGAAGTCGTTGGCCTCCTTGAAGAAGCGGTGGATCTTTTGGTTCTCCTCGTTCTCCAGCAGATACCAGTCCAGGGACTCCTTGTCGTTCCACTCGTGCCACTGGCCCAGCTCCGCGCCCATGAAGAGAAGCTTCTTGCCCGGGTGGGCCAGCAGGTAGGCGTAGAAGCCCCGGGTGCAGCGGAGCTGGTTCGTGTAGTCCCCGGGCATCTTTCCCACCACGGAGCCCTTCATGTGGACCACCTCGTCGTGGGAGATGGGCAGCACGAAGTTCTCGGAGAAGGCGTACATCATGGAGAAGGTGATGTCCTTATGGTGATCCTGGCGGAACCAGGGGTCCAGCTTCAGATAGTGGCACATGTCGTTCATCCAGCCCATGTTCCACTTGAGGTTGAAGCCGAGGCCGCCGATGTCGGCGGGGCGGCTGACCATGGGCCAGGCGGTGGATTCCTCGGCGATCATCATGACGCCGGGCTTCACGGAAAAGGCCATGGCGTTGAGCTCCCGGAGGAAGTCGATGGCCTCCAGGTTTTCGTGCCCGCCGTACTTATTGGGGGTCCAGGCCCCGCCCTGGCGGCTGTAATCGAGGTAGAGCATGGAAGCCACCGCGTCCACCCGGAGGCCGTCGATGTGGCACTCCTCCAGCCAGAAGCGGGCGGAGGAGAAGAGGAAGCTCTTTACCTCGGGCCGTCCGTAGTCGAAGACCCGGGTGCCCCAGGAGGCGTGCTCCCACTTGTTGGGGTCGCTGTACTCATAGCAGCAGCCGCCGTCGAACTCATAGAGCCCGTGGGCATCCTTGCAGAAGTGGGCGGGGACCCAGTCCAGGATGACGGCGATGCCGTTTTTGTGCATGTGGTTTACGAACCAGAGGAAGTCCTTGGGGGTGCCGTACCGGGAGGTGGGGGCGAAGTAGCCGGTGCACTGGTAGCCCCAGGAGCCGTCGAAGGGATGCTCCAGCACGGGCAGCAGTTCAATGGCGGTATAGCCCATCTCCTTGACGTAGGCGGCCAGCTCTTTGGCCATGTCCTTGTAATCGTAAAAATCCCCGTTGGGCCGCTTCTTCCAGGAGCCCAGGTGGACCTCGTAGATGTTCAGGGGGGACTCGTAGACCTGGTGCTTTTCCTGCTTGGCCAGGAAGGCGGCGTCGGTCCACTTGAAATCCTCAATGTCATAGAGCTTTCCGGCGGTGGCGGGGCGGGTCTCGCAGTGGAAGGCGTAGGGGTCCGTCTTCAGCCGGACCTCCCCGTCGGGGCCGGTGACGGCGTACTTGTAGGACGTGTATTCCCCAAGGCCGGGGATGAAGCCCTCCCAGATCTCGCCGTCCCGGGTCAGGGGGTGGACGCCGTCTGTCCAGCTGTTGAAGTCGCCCACGACGCAGACGCTTTGGGCGTGCGGGGCCCAGACCCGGAAGGTCCAGCCTTCCGCGCCGTTTTTCTTATCGGGGTGGGAGCCGAACCAGCGCCAGCCGTCCGTCAGGGTTCCGGCGTGGAAGCGTTCGGCGTAATCGTGTTTTGCCATAGTCAACCTCCGTGCATAGCTGCGGGACCTCTCCAAACCCGCAGCTGCCGCTTATAGGCGAGCGGCCCGCCGATTTCCCGGGCGTCCCTCCGGGACGCCCCGCCCGCCGTCCAGACGCGGCGGGCTGTGTCTCAAGCAATCGATTAGTTATTCTGGAATATTATACTTCTTTTGAAAAATAGCGTCAAGGACGGTCCTGTCGAAAAAACCGGCCATCTTTTAGCAGGTTCCCCCAAATCTGTTTCAAGATTCACAATAATTTTTGGTGACCTTCGGCAAAATGTTCAAAAGATGGAAGGGAAAAATGGGGAAGTGTGCTAATAAAAAATGGCGGGATGTTGATTTTGCCGCCGGTCTGCGGTATGATAGCAAAATAATCCAATGTTTTCAGGAGGTTCTCCATGTTCCAGTTTCTGACGGCCCTGCGCTTCGACGGCTTCCCCCTCTGGGTGGTGCTGCTGATCTGTCTGGGCGTGTTCCTGGCGTCCTTCATGGACGCCATCGCCGGCGGCGGCGGCATCATCTCCGTGCCCACCCATCTGATCGCCTTCGGCAGCCTCCCCGCGCCCTACGCCTTGGGGACCAACAAGGTCTCCGCCGCCATCGGCACCTGCTTTTCCACCGCCCGGTTTATCAAAAACGGGTATGTGGACTGGAGGCTCTTCGGGCCCTCCATCCTCTTCTCCCTGACGGGGTCCGTTGCGGGCACCTGGCTCCAGCACCGGACGCCGGACGCGGTCTTGAAGTACATGCTTTTGCTGGTGCTGCCGGTGGTGGCCTTCATCACCCTGCGGAACCGGGAGTGGCCCGACGAGCCGGGGGAGATCAGCCGCCGGAGGCAGATTGCCATCGTCTGGGCCGCGGCATTCGTCATTGGCGGCTACGACGGGTACTACGGTCCCGGTACGGGGACCTTCCTGATGATTATATTCATCCGCCTGGCGAAGCTGGACACCCGCCACGCGGCGGGAGGCGTGAAGGTGATCAACCTCTCTTCCAACATCGGCAGCCTGGTGACGCAGATGGCTTCGGGCTATGTATTCTGGGGCGTGGGGCTCATCGCCTCCGTGGCCTCCATCGCGGGACACTACATCGGCTCCGGCCTGGCCATCAAAAACGGCAGCCGGATCGTCCGCCCGACGGTCATTGTCGTGCTGATCCTGCTGACGGTGAAGGTGGGCAGCGAGCTGCTGTTCCCGGACTTTTGGGGCTAGCCGCGTTTTGCGGGAAACGGAACCCAAAGAAGGCGCGGGCGCTTTGGCAATCCGGTGAATAACCGGGCCGAAGCGGCGGCGAAAACTTACTTTAAGGATGGACGTTTATGAAAAAGACCATTGGCATTCTGGGGGGCATGGGCCCCATGGCCACGGCGGACCTGTTCCGAAAAATCACGGCCCTCACCGGCGCCGGCCGGGACAATGACCATATCCGGATCTACATAGACAGCAACGCCTCCATCCCCGACCGCACCGCCGCCATCCTGGAGGGCGGGGAGGACCCCGTCCCCGCCATGGCGGACGCCCTGCGGCACCTGGAGCTCTGCGGGGCGGACTGCGTGATCATGCCCTGCAACACCGCCCACTACTTCCTTCCCCGGCTGGAGCCCTTGACGAAGCTGCCCTTCCTCAGCATGATCCAGGCGGCGGCGAACGCCTGCCGGGATCGGTTTCCGGGGAGGACGGTTGGAATTTTGGCCACAACCGGCACCCTTTCGGCGGGGCTGTACCAGGAGGCCCTGGCGGGCCGGGGTGTGCCCTTCCTGGTCCCGGACGCGGCGGAGCGGGCGCGGCTGATGGAGGTCATCTATCAAGGCGTGAAGGCCGGGGCCCCGCCGGAGGCGTACCGGGAGGCGTTCCTCTCCGTCACGAAGGGCATGGCGGGCCGTGGCGCGGCGTGCTTTCTCCTGGCCTGCACGGAGCTGCCCCTGGCGGTCCGGGAGCTGGGGCTGGACCTCCCCTGCGCGGACCCCACGGAGGAGCTGGCGAAAGCCGCCATCCGCTTCTGCGGCTATTCCGTGCGGGGCGAGTAAACCGGACGCAGAAGAGCGGATGTCTGACGATATCATCAGACATCCGCTCTTCGTTCACGAATTTTTCATAACTATTTCACAATCTTTCTATTTTCCCTTTACATTTGCCGGCGGCTTTGGTATAATGTGGCTAATTTGGAGAGGATTCCCGGCAGGACATTTGTCCAAAACACAGACGGACCGCCTGGAGGGCCCCAAAGATTTTATTTTTATGAGGTGAGTGTATGAAGAAGAAAAACAACCTGCCTGTGCGGATACTGATTGCGCTTGTCGCCGGTATCGCGGTGGGCCTGGTCTGCTACTTCGCCGGTTTGGCGGACTTTACCGCGACGTATCTGAAGCCCTTCGGCGACATCTTCGTGAATCTTTTGAAGTTCATCGTGGTGCCCGTGGTGCTGCTGAGCATGATCGACGGCATCCTCTCCATGGGCGACATGAAGCAGGTGGGCTCCGTGGGTGTGAAGACGGTGGCCTACTTCCTCTGCACCACCGCCATCGCCTGCGTCATCGGCCTGGTCTTCGCCAACATCTTCATGGGCGCGGGCCTGTTCCCGGACCTCTCTGCGGAGCTGGGCGCGGCGGAGTACGAGCCCAAGGCCTTCAACGGCTTTATGTCCGTGCTGGTGGACATCTTCCCCAGCAACATGTGGGGCGCGTTTGTCAACGCCAACATGCTCCAGGTCATTGTGGTCTCCCTGTTTTTCGGCGGGGCCATTATGATGGCGGGCGAGAAGGGCAAGCTCTGCCGGGATCTGGTGGGCTCTATGTACGCCGTCATTGAGCAGCTGATGGAGTTCGTCATTTCCCTGTCTCCCATCGGCGTGTTCACCTATATGGCGTGGGTCACCGCCACCCAGGGCGCGGCCATTCTGGGCTCTCTCTTCCTGGTCATTCTCTGCGCGTACATCGGCTACGCCGTCCACGCCGTCCTGGTTTACTCCCTGTCTGCGCAGATAGTCGTGGGCATGAGCCCCGTGAAGTTCTTCAAGGGCGCTTTCGCGGCCATGATTTTCGCCTTCACCTCCACGTCCTCCGCGGCCACCCTGCCGGTTTCCAAGGAGTGCGCCCATGAGCTGGGAGCCAAGGACGACATCGCCGCCTTCGTCCTGCCCCTGGGCTCCACCATCAATATGGACGGTACGGCGATTTATCAGTGCGTCGCCACGGTGTTCATCGCCTCCTGCGCGGGCATCCACCTGACCATCGGCCAGATGGTCATTGTGGTGGTAACCGCCACCCTGGCCTCCATCGGCACCGCCGGCGTCTCCGGCGCGGGCATGATCATGCTGGCCATGGTGCTGGAGACCTTGGGTATCCCCGTGGCCTACATCGGCCTCATCGTGGCGGTGGACCGGCTCTTCGACATGGGCCGCACCTGCCTGAACGTCACCGGCGACATCGCCTGCTCCCTCTGCGTCAGCAAGTGGCAGGAGAAGAAATGACAGTTTAGCCCGCCCGGCAATCGGCCAAGCTGAAGCGGCGGCGGAACTTCCGCCGGGGGACCCGTTTTGGGTCCCCCGGTTTTTTTTGAGAAAATTTTCAGCTTTGTGGGATATCATGGACCCCTGAGGGATATCCCTTACAGAAGGGCCCTTCCAAACCAACCCAAAAGGAGGTGAGACGCGTTGACGGACCAGCGATTCCACGAGGCCGTGGAGCTCTATGGCGACATGGTGTTCCGGCTGGCGTACAGTTACCTGAAAAACCGGGCGGACGCCGAGGACGTGATGCAGGAGTCCCTGCTGAAGCTCTACGTGGAGCCCAGGGAGTTCGAGTCGCCGGACCACGAGAAGCACTGGCTCCTCCGGGTGGCGGCCAACGAGTGCAAAAAGCTCCTCCGCTCCCCCTGGCGGCGGCGGACCGATCCCCTGGACGAGGCGGAGGAGGCCGCGGTCTTCGACCGGCCCGCCCAATCGGAGCTGTTCCGGCAGGTGATGGCCCTGCCCCCCAAGTACCGGGCGGCGGTGTACCTTTACTACTATGAGGGCTACTCCGTGAAGGAGGCCGGCGAGCTGCTGGGGGCCAAGGCGTCCACTGTCCAGACCTGGCTCATGCGGGCCAGAGGGCAATTGAAAACCAAACTGAAGGAGGCGGAAGCCTGATGATGGACGAAAGACTGTATCGTGAGACCTTCTCCCGGCTCCGGGCCTCCGGCGAGGCGAAGAAGGAGGTCCTTGTAAAAATGAACGAGATGAATAAAAAGACCATGCGGCGGCCGCTGAAGGCCCTGCGGGCGGTGGCCATGGCCGCCGTACTGACCCTGGCTCTGGCGGTCAGCGCCAACGCCGCCACCAACGGCGAACTGTTTGAGAACATGCGCATCATCTTCCAGGACGATTCCCGTATCGTGCTGGAAAACGACGCGGGAGCACGGGTGGAGGTCACCGGCGTCTTTGCGGACGCGCAGCTCGAGGACGGCAAGCTGATTCTGACCGTGGACAATGCGGAGTTTGACATCACCGACGAAATCGCGGAAAACGGCGTCTATACCGGGACGGTGAAGACCGCCAGAGGCGAGGACGTGGGCGTGACGGTTACCGGCACCCTGGAGGACTGCGAGGTTCAGCTTTCCTCCCAGGACGGGGACACGGATTACAACGTGGCAACGGAGAGCTCCGCCTCTGCGGAAACCTATACCAGCGTCATCACGACCACCATCGAGGATTAAGCGAAAAACCGCCGGAGGGATTTCCCTCCGGCGGTTCCATTTTATTTCTTAAAGCTGTCCTTCAGGCTGACGCTCCGGTTGAACACCAGGTGGCCCGGCGCGCTGTCCTTGCTGTCCAGGCAGAAGTAGCCCTGCCGCAGGAACTGGAAATTCGCCGGGGCCTTCGCCTCCGCCAGGGAGGACTCCACCTTGCAGCCCGTCAGCACCTCCAGGGAGTTGGGATTCAGGCACTCGATGAAATCCTTGTCGGCGGCGTCGGGATTCTCGTCGGAGAAGAGATTGTCGTACAGCCGGACCTCCGCGTCCACGGCGGTGGCGGCGTCCACCCAGTGGATGGTGGCCCCCTTGACCTTCCGCCCGTCGGCGGGGTCGCCGCCCCGGCTCTCCGGGTCGTACTCGCAGAGGATTTCCGTTACGTTCCCCGCCTCGTCCTTCACACAGCCGGTGCAGCGGATGAGATAGGCTCCCTTGAGACGGCACTCCGGGCCGCCGGGATAGAGCCGCTTGTACTTGGGCACGGGGGTTTCCAGGAAGTCGTCGGCCTCCACCCAAAGCGTCCGGGAGAAGGGAACCTCCCGGGTTCCGGCGGCGGGGTCCACGGGGTTGTTTTCCACGGTGACGGTTTCCGTCTTCTCCCCGGGGTAATTGGTGATGGTGAGCTTCACGGGCCGGAGCACCGCCATGACCCGCTCCGCCGTGGCGTTCAGGTCCTCCCGGAGGCAGTGCTCCAAGAAGCCGTACTCCACCACGTTGGCGGACTTGGCCACGCCGATGCGCTCGCAGAAATTGCGGATGGACTTGGGGGTGTAGCCCCGGCGGCGGAGGCCGCAGAGGGTGGGCATCCGGGGGTCGTCCCAGCCGGAGACCCGGCCCTCCTCCACCAGGCGGCGGAGCTTGCGCTTGCTCATGACCGTGTGGTCGATTCCCAGGCGGGCGAACTCGATCTGCCGGGGCTTCGCGGGCAGGTCGCAGTTCTCCACCACCCAGTTGTACAAAGGCCGGTGGGCCTCAAATTCCAGGGAACAGAGGGAGTGGGTGATGCCCTCCAGGGCGTCCTGGATGGGGTGGGCGAAGTCGTACATGGGGTAGATGCACCACGTATTCCCGTGGCGGTGGTGGGGCAGGTGGTTAATCCGGTAGAGCACCGGGTCCCGCATGTTGAAGTTGCCGCTGTTAAGATCAATCTTGGCCCGGAGGGTCATGGCCCCGTCGGGGAACTCTCCACTCCGCATCCGGCGGAAAAGGTCCAGGCTTTCCTCTATGGGCCGGTCCCGGTAGGGACTCCGGGCGGGGACGCCCACGCCGCCCCGGTACTCCTTGAACTCCTCCGGGCTGAGCTCACAGACGTAGGCCAGGCCTTTTTTGATGAGGCCCTCCGCCTGGCGGTAGTCCTCCTCAAAGTAGTCGGAGCCGAAGAAGAAGCGGTCCCCCCAGTCAAAGCCCAGCCAGTGGATGTCCTCCTGGATGGCCTCCACAAACTCCTCGTCCTCCTTGGTGGGGTTCGTGTCGTCCATGCGGAGGTTGCACAGCCCGCCGTATTTCTCGGCGGTGCCGAAGTCGATGGTCAGGGCCTTGCAGTGGCCGATGTGGAGATAGCCGTTGGGCTCCGGAGGAAAGCGGGTGTGGACCGTCATGCCCTCGAACTGCCCGCCGGGGGCCACGTCTTCCTCAATGAACGCGTGAATAAAATTCCGGCTTTCCAGCTCCGGCGCTTTGATTTCGTCCGCCATAGCGAAGTCCTCCCAATGTAAATAAAATGACAATTTATTATACAGGACGGAAGGTGGGATTGCAAGGGGGATTTTTGCGGCCCTCCCGGCGGAAACTCCATCTTGTCAAGGCGGGGGGAAATTGCTATAATCTGCACATAACAGCAGTTTCCTGGGCGGCGGCATTCCCGGCCAGGACGCAGAAAAGAGAGGACGCTCCCTATGCGCATCAAACAACGAGTTTTATCCCTGCTGCTGGCCGGGGCGCTGCTGGTCCCCGGGCTTCCGGCGGCGGAGGCCGCCTGGGGCGGCGCGGACCTGGGCGGCATCTCCGCCACGGTCCGGGTGGACTGGCCCCAGACCCTGGAGGCCCTCCAGGATCGGAGGGTCCGGGCGGAGCTGTACCAGGAGGGCCGTTCCCTGGGAGCGCTGGACCTGACGGAGGAAGACGGCCGGGCGGACCTGGGCGGCTATCCCGCCGTTGTGGCCCTGCGGAACCAGGACGGCGGAGAGCTGGGCGGCGGAAGATGGCCCGGCTATCTGGACATGTCCGTCTCCGGCCTGCCCCAGGGGAATTACACCCTGGAATTTACCGGGGACGGCTACGCGGACTGCCGCCAGGAGCTGACCATTGACCGCTATTCCCAGCATGTCACCCTGGGCACGGCGGACGCCTCCTTCACCCTGGGGGACGTGGACGGCGACGGCCGGGTCAGCAGCCGGGACCGGGAGGAGCTGGCGGAGGCCCTGGGCTCCGCCGGCCGCCGGGACCTGGAGCGCTATGACCTGAACGGCGACGGCGTGGTGGACGTGTACGACCTGGCCATCGTCAGCCGGAACCGGAACGCAGAGGGCCGCCCGGAGGTCCGGGACACGAACCTCCTGGCCCCGCCGGTGGAGGAGATCCGCCTGGGGGAGGGGGCCAGCCTGTCCTCCGGCATCCTGGAAGACCTGTTCCGGAATAACGGCCAGACCGTCACCCTCTCCGGCATGCCCTTGGAGCTGGCCGTCTCCCTGGCGGAGCCGGTGGAGATGGAGGAGATCCGGATCGTCTCCCCCGAGGGGCCCGAGGCCATGCGGGAGGGCTCCGTAGCCGTGACTTATGAGGACGGAAGCGGGGAGACCATCCCCTTCGACCTCTCCCTGCCCGAGGGGATTCGCGCCATCGGCCCCGTGGAGGGCAGCAGCGTGGTGAAGATCTCCCTGGGCCGCCGGGTGGCGGTAAAGGAGATCGTCATCACCGTCACCCGCACCGAGGGCGGGGACTACACCACCGTGGAATCCATCCAGTTCCTCCGGGAGATCATCCCGGAGCGGCCCTCCGCCGCCGGCAGCGTGGTGCGGAACCTCACCGCCGCCGCCGGGAGTGAGAAGGTCAGCCTCCGCTGGAGCGAGGTGCCCAACGTCTCCGGCTACCGGGTGGACTACTGGCTCCAGGACGGCAGCGGCAGCCGCCGCTCGTTGCGGGTGGACGTGCCCCGGGCGGAGGTCACGGGGCTGGAGAATCTGAAAACCTATCTGTTCACCGTCATCCCCGTGGACGGCGCCTGGGAGGGGACCGCCTGTGACCCCGTGTCCGCCACGCCCCAGCCCGCCCGGGCTCCCAGCGCGCCGGACATGGTGAGCGTAAGCTCCCTGGACAGCGCCCTGTCCGTGGGCTGGAAGGCGGCGGAGAACGCCACCTTCTACGACGTCTATTACAAGGCCGAGGATGAGTCCGGCTACCGCCAGTGGGGCGGCCGCCTCAGCAATACCAGCACGGTTATCACGGACCTGACCAACGGCGTCACCTATTCCGTCTACATCCAGGCGGGGAACAGCGTGGGGGTCAGCGGGCCCTCCCGCACCGCCCTGGGAACCCCCAACGCCGTGGATTACTCCCGTCCGGAGGGCATCCCCGCCGAGGGAATCCTGGAGGGGGCGGACGTCGAGCGGGTCTGGCTGGCAGACCCCCGGAACGTGTCACCCACCGCCTATCCCGCCAGCAAGCCCTTCCAGCCGGAATACATGAACGACGGGGATTTCAGCACCCACTGGACCTCCCATGCCTATGGGGACGGCAACTGGTGGAACAACAAGCAGGTCCTGGCCTCCTTCAGCCGGCCTGTGGACCTCAGCAGCGTCATCTGGGTCCCCCGGCTGGACGGAAGCTATCCCAACAACCTCCGGCTCTACACCGTCACCGTCTGGCGCCAGGGCGACAATTTGAACGGCCCCGGCACCCTGGTGTCGCCGAATCCCCTTCAGGGGGGCAGTGCTTCCGACCATAACACCTGGCTGCCTGTGGGGAACAACCCCGCCGTGACGAAGTTTGCCGTACTGCCCTTCGAGCCGGTGACGGACGTGGTGAAGATCGCCGTTACCATCGAGCAGACGGCCTACACGGCGGTAAGCCTGTCGGAGCTGATGTTTATGGAGTACGATCCGGCCCGCTGCCTGCCGGACAACATCACGGCCCTCTTCTCCGACGAGCTGCGGACCGTCCTGCGCCCCGGCGTCACCCAGGCGGACATCCAGGCCCTCCGGCAGCGGCTGGAGAGCGGCGAGCGGAACTATTACATGAACCTGGACACCCTGGCGGACGAGCTGGACCTGGCGGAGGAGCTGCTGCGGAGCGGGACCTCCTCCGGCGTGGTGCAAAGCGGCGTCCAGTCCCGCAGCGCCGGAGCGGACGCGAAGTACCAGCAGGGCGGCAGCGACCTCCAGCCCCTGGGCGTGGCCGCCGGGGCGGGGCAGGAGCTGACCGTCTACGCCTCCGGCATCCCGGCGGGACAGAAGCTGACGGTTTACGCCAGCCAGTTCAACGCCGAGGCCTCCGCCTGGCGGGCGGAGATCGGAGCGCTGTCCAACGGGCGGAATGTGCTGACGGTTCCCCAGATCGGCAGCCAGAACACCCCCCGGGGCGGCAGCCTGTATCTGACCTACGGCGGCGCGAATCCCGAGGGCATCCGCCTCCACATCCGCCGGGGAACGGACATCCCGGTGCTGGAGCTGGCGGATTGGCATGCCTGGAACGACGGCCAGCGGAGAACGGAGCTGGGCCGCTACGTGGACGAGCTGGAAGCCTATGCCGCCGGTCTGGCGGGAGACGCGCAGACGAACTTCCGCAACGTTACGGAGATTTCCACCCCCACCATGCTGCTCTCCCTGCCCGCGGCGGCGGTGCAAAGCGGCGCGGGCCGGAGCCGGGCGGAGCGGATCGAGACCCTGTACCAGGCCGTCCTGGCCTGGGAGGACGTGATGCACATCTGCAAAACCACCCAGGGCATCGACAAGACCTACGCCCAAAACGACATGCGGACCCGCCAGAACATCCGCTGCATGCAGATGTTCGCGGGAGCGTTCATGTACGCGGCGGGGAACCACATCGGCATTGGCTACGGCTCCTGCGCCGGCATGGTCTGCGGAAAGCCCATCAGCTCCATGGGGGCCTCCGACACGGCGAACCGGCTCTTCGGCTGGGGCATCGCCCACGAAATCGGCCACAACATGGATAAGCTGGGCAAAGCCGAAATCACCAACAACCTTTATGCACTGATGGTCCAGACCTACGACGGGAAGCAGAACACCCTGGCCTCCCGCCTGGAGAAGAGCGGCAAATACCCGGGCATTTTCACAAAGACCGCCCAGGGCCTCCCCGGCGACTCCAACGACGTGTTCGTCCAGCTGGGGCTCTACTGGCAGCTCCACCTGGCCTATGACGGCGGGGACAAGCCCATGGACTTCTACAACCGCTTCTTCAAGGCCTGGAAGGCGGGGACCTATTTCGGCGGCGAAACCAATTATCAGGACCGGGTGGCCCGCACCGCCTCCGCCGTGGCGAACCGGAATCTGACGGAGTTCTTCACCCGCTGGGGCATGACCCTCAGCGACGGCACCAAGGCGGAGCTGGCGAAGCTTCCGGAGGAGACCCGGGCCCTCTGGTATCTCAGCGATCAAAGCCGCCGGGACCGGCTGGCGGGGGTTTCCATGGGCCAGGGAACCGTCTCCCTGACGGCGGCTCTGGAGGGGGAGAAGGCGGTCAAGCTGACCATCACCTCCTCCGTCACCCAGGGGAAGGTCCAGGGCTATGAGATCCTCCGCAACGGCGTTCCCATCGCCTTCACTACGGAGGCCGTCTATACGGATACCATCGGCTCCGCCAACCACCGGACCTTTGCCTACAGCGTCCGGGCCTATGACACCCTGGGGAACCGCATTGCCGAGGCCTCGGCCCCGGAGCTGCGGATTGCCTACGACAAAACCGTCCCGGCGGACGCCTATGACATTTCCCGGAACGGGACCACCGTTACCTTTACTATGAAGGAGGAAACCCCGGTTTCCGGCTTGAAGCTGACAGGGGTCCCCGCGTCGGGTAAATTCACCGTCACCGTCACAGATAAGGACGGAAAAACCACCACTGCCCGCTCCGGCGACTTCGGCCAGGGAAACCAGGCCGTGGACGACAAGAGCAGCTACCTGACCTATTTCCAGAAGCCCGGCGCGGAGGCGGCGGACACCCGCATTTGGACTTACGATGCGAAAACCATCGTTGTCACCGGCGTCCCGGAGAACGTGGCTCCCCAGCTCATCAGCTACGCCGGGGACGACGTGGCCTTCCTGGAGAACGGGGCCGTGGGCGTATTGTCCAAGGCATACCGCTACGGCACGGGGGCCGGGCAGGTCATCCCCGCCGGGACGCTGATTGTCACCGGCACCTACCGGGGCGACCCGGCCTATCAGACGGTGAAGATCGAGGGCCGGTTCACCCGGACCGTCCTCACCGGAGAGGCGGAGGAGGTTCAGACTACCACCGAATCCCGCTGGCTGGACGGCAGGGCCCTGCTTTTCGCGGAGATTCCCGCCGACGGCAAGGTCTGCGACATCAGCGACGGCCTCTTCATCTTCATCCCCAACGTCCAGAAGGAGGCGGAGCTCCAGGGCGGGACCAGCGCGTGCAACGCCGCCAGCCTCCTGCCCGCCCAGATGCGGGCGGTGCTCTCCCGGACGGACAAGCCTACCCTGGCGGAGAGCCAGCGGGTAACGGCGGAGACGCTTTGGATTAACACCCCCGGCGGGGAGGACCTGCCGGCCATCGAATTGGAGGAAGGCGAATGAAGCGTATTGTATCCGGCCTTCTGGCCCTGTGCCTGCTCTGCGCCCTGCCGGTGACGGCGGCGGCCCGGGGCAATCCGACCCTCTTCTGCCGGGAGCGGGACGGCGAGGTCCGCCTCACCCTGGAGGGCCTGGACCGCCAGGTCTGCGCCCTCCAGCTGGAGCTGGCTTTAGAGGGGGAGTGCCCCGACGCCCGCTTTGCGTCCGGGCTTCGGGAGGCCTACAGCCCGGACTGCCATGTGGAGGCGGACCGGGATGAAACCGTTGTGACCATCTACCTGGTGGCGGAGGACGAGCCCCTGTCGGGCCGGTCCCTGGACCTGGGGACGCTGACGCCGGGGAGCGCCTTCCGCCTCCCCGCCCGGGCGGAATTGCTGCTGCTGGACCGGAGCCTCCAGCCCATCTTCGAGGGACGGATTTCCCTGGAGGCGGATCGAGACGAGCCCGACCCCGTCCAGAGCGTCCTGGCGTTCCAGGACGTGCGGCCGGGGGACTGGTGCTATGACGCGGTGCGCTACGTCTTTGAGGCGGGGCTGATGAACGGCACCGCCGCCGACACGTTCACTCCCAACGCCTCCACCACACGGGGGCAGATCGTGGCCATTCTCTACCGGCTGGAGGGCTCTCCCGCCCCCGTTCAGGGGAATGCCGATTCCTCCTTTATCCTCGTGGGGGGTGAGCCCGCCGGGCAGACCACCTTCAGCGACGTGGCCCCCGGGGCCTATTACGCCGCCGCCGTCTCCTGGGCCTCGGCGGGCGGCATTGTCAACGGCTACGGAGACGGGACGTTCCGGCCCAATAACCTCATCACCCGGGAGCAGCTGGCGGCGTTTTTGTATCGCTATGCCTCTCAAAAGGGGCGGGACGTGTCCGGCCGGACGGCGCTGAACGCCTTTGCCGACGCGGGACAGGTTGCCTCCTATGCCGTGGAGCCCTTGAGCTGGGCCGTGTCGGCGGGCCTGGTCAACGGCGTTTCCGCCGATACCCTGTCCCCCAGGGGGAACGCCAGCCGGGCCCAGGTAGCGGTGATCCTCAGCCGCTTCGTGCAGAACGTGCGCTGAGAGGTTTAGAAAAAAGAGAACCGGCGGACCGTTTCGGTCCGCCGGTTTTTTGCTTGGCAGGAAAAGCCCTTACCGCATGAGGTAACCCTTGGATTGCAGCTCCAGCTGCAAAGCCTCGGCGTGGCGGCTGTCCCGGGTTTCCAGCACCATGGTGACGATACAGGCCCCCACGTCGGAGTCCTTGTCCTCCCGGTTGTGGTTGACGCTGATGATGTTGGCCCCGCTGTCCGACACCACCTGGAGCATCCGCAGAAGGCTTCCCGGCTTATCCTGCACCTTGGTGGTCAGCTCCACCAGGCGGCCCGCCTTGGAAAGGCCCTTGGTGATGATGCGGGAGAGGGTGGTCACGTCCACGTTGCCGCCGGAAACCAGGCAGACGGTTTTCCGCCCCTCGGTCTTCATCTTGCCGAACATGCAGGCGGCCACCGGGGTAGCCCCGGCCCCCTCCGCCACGGTCTTCTGCTCCTCCATCAGCGCCAGAATGGCGGAGGCGATCTCATCCTCCGTGACGGTGACCACCTCGTCCACGTATTCCTTGCAGAGGGCGAAGGTCAGGTCCCCGGGCCGCTTCACGGCGATGCCGTCGGCGATGGTGGCTACGCCGGAGAGCTCCGTGGGTTCCCCGGCGTGAAGGGAGAGGTACATGGAAGGGGCCCCCGCCGCCTGGACGCCGATAACCCGGCAGTCCGGCTTCCGCTGCTTCACGGCGTAGGCCACGCCGCTGATGAGCCCGCCGCCGCCGATGGGGACCACCACCTGCTCCACCTCCGGCAGCTGTTCCAGAATTTCCAGGCCGATGGTGCCCTGCCCGGCGATGACGAACGGGTCGTTGAAGGGGTGGGCGAAGGTATAGCCCTCCTCCCGGCAGAGGCGCTGGGCCTCCGCCGCCGCGTCGTCGTATACGCCGGGGACCAGCACCACCTGGGCGCCGTAGCCTTTCGTGGCCTCCACCTTGCTGATGGGGGCCCCGGCGGGCATGCAGATGACGGAGGGGATGCCCAGCCGGGCGGCGGACAGGGCGATGCCCTGGGCGTGGTTCCCGGCGGAGCAGGCGATGACGCCCTTCTCCGCCTCCTCCGGCGTCAGGGATCGGATTTTGTTGAAGGCCCCCCGGAGCTTAAAGGAGCCGGTGAGCTGCAAGTTCTCCGCCTTGATGTAGAGGTCCCGGCCCAGCCTGGGGGCGGGGTGGAGGGGGGTCCGGCGGGCGACGCCCTCCAGCGCGTTCTGCGCGTCCCGTATCATGTCCAAGGTCAGCATTGATTTTCCCCTTTCCGCAGGGTTTTCCCCACAGCGAAATACGCCCGGTTACGGCTTCCCCGCGTCCAGAAAGACGGAGGGGCGGCTTTTGTACGTGGCAAGGCTGACCACGACCAGGGCCGCGCCGCAGGCAATGGTCCCCGGCACGGCGGAGCCCAGGCCGAAGGGCTCTCCCGCCAGCTTCCAGCCCACGCACACGGTAAAACCGGCGGCCATGCCGGCGATGACGCCGGCGGAGGTAGCCTTCCTCCAGAAGAGGGCGGCAAAGGCCGGGATGCCCGCCGCCGCCGCGTAGAAGCTCCAGGCGAACATGAGGATATTATACGCGTTCTTGATGTAAAGCGCAATGACCAAAGCGCCCAGGGGCAAAATAATCGAGAAAATCCGGGAGAGGAGGATTTCCGTCTTGTCCTTCATCTCCGGGAAGAAGGTCTTGCCGATGTCGTGGACGCAGGTCTGGACGCTGACCAGCAGATAGCTGTCCGCCGTGGACATGATGACGGAGAGGATGCCCGCCAGGGCCAGGCCCGTCAGCCCAATGGGCAGCACGCGGATGGCCAGGGCCGGGACCACGGCGTCGGTGCTGCCGTATACCGCCTGGGCGTCGTCTCCGATGATCTGGTGGGCGGCCACGCCCATGAAGTAGACCAGGGCGATGGTCACGCCGTAGACGGCGGTGCCCAGGAACATGCCCTTTTTGGCGGAGCTGCGGTCCTTGGCTGCGAAGGCCCGCTGCCACATCTCCGCCCCGGCCATGGTGAAGACCAGATAGGTGACGATATCCCCCAGGATATCGCCGTTGAGGTAGGGCTTTGCCAGGGCCGGGTCCAGGCCCGCCAGGAAGTTGGAGAAGCCGCCGATGCTCTTGAGGGAAGCCGCGGGGATGAGGATGTATACAAAGAGAATCAGCATGTAGAACTGAAGCACGTCGGTGTAGACCACGCCGAAAAGACCGCTGGAGGCGGTGTAGACCATGAAGATGATACAGGCGATGAGGGCCCCGGCCTCAAAGCTGAGGCCCACCTGGCCCCCCAGCATGTTGATGATGGTGGCGGTGGCCGTCACCTGGGAGGCCACGGTGCCCATCATGGTGAAGGCCACCATGGCCGCCAGCAGGATTTTCGCCGGCTTGCCGAAGCGCCGGTGGAAGAGGTCCGGGATGGAGGTCACGTCGTACTTTATGCCGATATCGGAAATCTTCCCGGCGATGCCGGAGAAGAGGAACATGCCCAAAAGATAGGGAATGGCGGTCATGACCGCCTTAAAGCCGCTGGAATAGGCGACGCCCGCCCGTCCCATAAGGCCGCTGCCGCCGATGATGGTGGCGCAGACCGTGGCCATCATCACCAGGGGCCCCAGGGACCGGCCCGCCACGTAGTAATCCCCCGTGTTCTTGATGCGGCGGACGAAATAGACGCCCACCGCCACCATGGAGAGCAGATAAACCGCAATGATGCCGAGGTCCAGAATGCTGAGCTGCGTGTGATCCATGTTACCTGTTCCTTTCCGTTTCCTTTGCCTGCCCTTACGTCGAAGTCCTCAAAAAAGAAGTCTTTCCGTTTGCCGCGCCGGAGGAGAAACGCCGTCTCCATTGCGGGAGCCTTTCCTAATTAAACCAATTATAGCAGAAAAAGGAAATTCCGTCGAGGGATTTTGGAGGAATTTTATGATGAAAGTAAAGATTTTTAGTGAAAATGCCAGGACATTTCTCCCTTAAAATGAAAAAAGCGGCGTCCCGTTAAGACGCCGCAAGGAATCCTATGAAGCTTGAAAAGACCCCGGAAAGGATTTTTCGAGCCGCCTCATCGGGCACCCTCAGAGGGGGAGCTTTGCCTTCCCGTCCATAAAGTCCAGCACCCGCCGGGCCTGGGCCTCGTCCTCAATGGGGGCGGGGCAGTAGTTGTTGACCCTGCCGCCGGTGTGGACATAGCAGGGGATCAGCTCCGAGGCTGCTCTCACCAGCTCCCCGTTCTCCACTCGGAGGATGAGCTGGTAGATGATGGTCCGGTTCTCCGGCCCCCGGCTGCCGCCGAAGCAGAAGTTTCCCAGGGAGTAGACGATTTCCTTGCCCTTGTAGACCTCTCGGGGCTGGAGCACATGGGGATGATTTCCCAGCACCAGATCCGCGCCGTTGTCAATGAGACGGCGGGAAGCCCGCACCCGCCACGCTTCCGGGGTGTGCACCCCCTCGGCGCCGCCGTGGTAGAAGACCACCTGGAAGTCGGAGTCATTCTCCGCCGCCTTGAGGCGCCGGATGATGGTCCCGGCCTGGCCCTCGGTCCAGAGGCCGTGGCAGATAACGGCGACGCGGTATCCGTTTTTCTCCAGATAGAAGGTCCGGTCGTTGCCGCCGTACTCCAGCCCGGCGGCAGAGACGGCCTTCACCGTGTCCTTGTAGCCCGCCGTACCGTAGTCCCCCGTATGGTTGTTGGCCAGGGACACCGCCTCCACGCCGGAGGAGGTGAGAATGTCCGTGGTTGCCGCGGGGGCCCGGAACCAGTAGGCGGGGTCCGTGGCTTTTTCCTTGGGGGTCAGGTTTCGATCCGTCAGCACGTTTTCCAGGTTCACCACGGTAAAATCATCCGCCTCGAAGATGGGCCGGACATGCTGGAGAAAGTACTCCGGCTCCTGCTTGGCGGCGTAGTCCAGGAAGTTTCCCGCCGCCCGTTTGCCGTGGAGGGAGGCCAGCAGCATGTCGCCGGTGAAGCTGACGGCCATGCTGAACGCGTCCTCCGTCTCCCCGAGCCGGGGCGTGGAGGGCATGGGCCCGTCAAATTCCGGCAGGTCCGGCTCCCACAGCAGGGGATCGTTGGGGTCCGTGGGGTCCCACTCCGCGGCGGAGGCGGAAACGGCGCATGCCAGCAGCTGCAAAGCCGCCAGAAGGGCGGCCAGACGGCGTTTCATAAGCTTCCCTCTCTCCCGGAACATTTCCGATTTATGATCCCATTCTAACAGGCTTTGCCCCAAAAGGGAAGGGGAAAGGGGAAGATTTCCCGGGAAATCACAACGCCGGGCTTTGCTGTTTTATGAATAGAGGCGGAGCGTCTTCGCTTTTGATAGGGACGGTCAAGATATTCTTAAAATCATAGTCCTTCTACTTCTCTTTTGCGGCTCTCCCTATCTGATCAAAAATTTTAAGAAGATCACGATAAGAATCTCCCAAAGAACTGCCCATAATCCTCTCATCGCTATCTTCATCTTCCTGCGCCGACACAAACCTCTCACAGCACTTGGCACAAGATTGAAGCAGCTTTGTAAAGTCTGCTTTCCGCCCATCTGAAGGCCATGGTTCAAGGCCCATGTCATCCTTATCTCCCATAGTCATACGAACACCGTCAGGGACTGTGTATGGAACCGCGCCGCCATATCCTACACTGAAATCTTTGGAGGATATTACTCCGGAATCCCGTAACTCTCGGAGTAAGTTCCCATACTCGCTTCGGGTCATATTTGACACATCATACCTTGAGGCGAGGGCTGATGCCATTTCAGGAGACAGATTTTTTCTATTCAATTCTTCATTCGGATATTCTGCTCTGCTCCCATTGGGAATGAAACTATCTTCATTTGCGGGTAAAAGCACATTTGTCTCCATCCGATGCGCAGATGCCCTTTTATTCCCGGAAATCGTCGGGCTTCCCTGTGCCCGAACACCTTGAATTTTATCTATCATCTGAACTTCTCCCATCATTTCACGACATGTTCTTGAGGCCAATACGATAAAGAAACAGACAGACGTCCGGTTTTTTCTCTCGTTCTTCCACTTGATCCATCTGCATAAGTCACTACCCAATTAAATCTCGACATAGTCGTGCTGGCCGTTTGTGGAGCAAACCAAGAATATGTAGCGACCATGTTCTTTGAGTACTGAATGTCTACTTTCTTTGGCGTACCATCATCAATAAAATACTCAAAATACTTTAGTTTATCTGCGGGTATAACTGAATTTTCATTGCTAACTGTATATTTTCCTGTAAGACTGACATTCCATCCAACCATCTCGTAACCATAATCGAAAATATACTGCTCAAATCCACTTATGATATAAGAACTCCAGTCTGCCATTTGGAAAAAACTTTTTGTAAGAGTTGTTGTCGTAGAAAACTTGCTCAAAGCAAACTTGGTCGAGGAATCCGCCGCCTTAACAACTGGAGTAATAACAACCTTTTGCATTGTAAACCCAGTCTCGGGATCATTCAACGATGCCAAACGACCAATGCTATCCGCAACTTCAGGTTCCGCTCCAAATGCCGGCGTAGCCATTGCAGAAAACATCATCATAACCACTAACAGCCCTGTAAGCAAACGTTTTTTCATAATTTTTACCCCTTTCTTTTTTCGGAAATTCAATAGGTTACAAATCCTGACACTGATATATCCGAACTGGAATTATTCCTGATAGCCAGCGTGTAGCTGCCTCTTTGACCAATTGTGATGGTCTTGTTGAAGTTGCCATGTGCCGCTCTAAAAGAATAAAATAGTCCGTCGGGCGCAATTAGACCGAAGTCCACGCTGGCAGACTGCGGGGAATAAACGGCGTTAATTGTTACAGATTCCCCGGTTTCTAATGGGAAGTCGGAGCTTGTGACAGCAAGCGTATTTCCCGGTATCTCAACACTAAACCGCCCCGAAGCACGTTCCGCATTGGAATACACGACACACACTTCCGCGCTGGCCGCTTTCGCCTGGGCCCCAAAACAGCTGACCGCGATCACACAGCTGAACATCACGCATAAAAACCTTCTAAGTCGCATAATCTCACCTCCTTCTCTTTTAAGCTACCACTCCAAATCGAATTCTATTTTCGGAACACCAGTTACCTCCTCTCCTGCCATTTCATCTATCCGAATAGGTTCCTCTCTGCTTTTATTTGAATAAAGCACTCCGATAAGGATAAGTATGATAAGTATTAAAAAACCCACAATAATAGCAAACCATCTTACAGCTGCTTTCCCGGTTCCCCCGTGGGATGTTTTCAAATCGTCTCCAGCTTTCTGGGGAAGAGGCTCAATCTCTCCGGCTTTCAGATCGCAGTCATGCAGCAAATAGTCTACCGAAACCCCGTACAGTTCGCTCAGGCCGAGCAGTTTTTCCGTAGAGGGGGTCGCGCTTCCGGATTCCCATTTCGAGACGGCCTGCCGGGATACCTCCACGGCTTCCGCCAGCTCCAATTGGGTTATCCCTTTTTCCTTCCGCAGGTGAATCAGTTTTTCTTCCAGCGTCATCGTTCTTACCTCTTGCCTCCTGATTTTAAGCGATATACCTGCCGATTGTAAACCTATTCCAGCTTACATTGGGGCAACTGCCGGTTGCTCCGGCACGTTTTCCCATAGTTTTCAAAAAGGAGGAGGGGACTCCCTCCTCCTTGTACAGATCTATTTTCAAACGACAGCCAGGGCTCGGTACACGTCCAGAATGCGGCCGAACAGGGGGTTCTCGGGCTTCAGGCCGGAATAGGCCTCCAGGGCGGCGGCGGGGCCCTCGGCCTTCACCTTGGCCTGGAGCTCCACGCTTTGGGGGTCCTCCGGGCAGTCGAACCGCAGGGCGGCGGCGGCGCCGAAGATCAGGTGGTCCACCGGCAGGCCGTAGGCGGCGGTGGTGGTCAGGGGCTTGATGAGCCGGTCCCCGGCCTCCAGCTTCCGGATGGGCTCCCGGCCCACCCGGAGCACCTCGTCCTCCAGGAAGGGGTTCTGATAGCGGGCGAAGATTTTCTCCACATACGCGTGGTGGACGTCCGGGTCAAAGCCGAACTCCTTGATAAGGCCTTCGCCGCTTTCGGAGATGGCGGCGTGGACGATTTCCCCGATGGCGGGGTCCGCGATGCTGTCCTTGATGGTCTCATAGCCCCGCAGATAGCCAAGGTACGCGCAGATGGCGTGGCCGCTGTTGAGGGTGAAGAGCTTCCGCTCCAGATAGGCCATCAGGTTGTCCGCGAAAGTGAGGCCCGGGATGTCCGGCTTCTCGCCCTTCCAGGCGGCGGCTTCCACGTCCCACTCACAGTAGCGCTCTACGGCGGCGTCCAGGATGTTGTCAAAATTGGGCTTGGGGCAGATGCGGTCCACGGCGCAGTCGGCAAAGCCGATATGCTCCTCCAGGAAGGCAGTCTCCTCCTGGCTCAGGTGCTTCACCACCTCGTTTTTCAGGCGGGTGGTGGTCCGCAGGCCGTTCTCGCAGCAGACCACGTTCATGGGCTCCGTGTTCCCGGCCTGGATGCGGGCCTGAATGCCCCCCGCGATGGACTTGGCGATGATGGGCAGGACGTTGGGGCCCACGGCGGTGGTGATGAGGGAGCACTGGGCCACCTTCCGGGCGAACTCCGGGGAGGTGGAGATTACGCCGTCCACATTGCGGATGGCGATTTCGCCGGGCTCCTTGTCCAGAATGTGAACCGTGTAGCCGTGGTCCCGGTTCAGCGCCTCGATGATGGGCTCCACCACGTCGGCAAAGGTGACATGCCAGCCCGCCTGGCTGAGCAGGGCCCCGATGAACCCCCGGCCGATGTTGCCCGCGCCGATTTGAATTGCCTGTTTCATAGTGCTCCTCCTTAAAATGATTGCTTTTAAGCGAGTAATCGTTTTCGTGATTACTTTATTAAGGGCCGCCTCGCCCATGGGACGGGGCGGCCTTGGGCGGGAATGAGGTTATTTGGCCAGCTTGGCCTCCAGCTCGGCCTTCTGGGCCTCGTAGCCGGGCTTGCCCAGCAGGGCGAACATGTTCTTCTTGTAAGCTTCCACGCCGGGCTGGTCGAAGGGGTTGACCTCCAGCAGGTAGCCGGACAATCCGCAGGCGTACTCGAAGAAGTAGATGAGCTGGCCCAGGGAGTCGGCGCTCTTGCCGTCGGTTTCCACGATGACGTTGGGCACGCCGCCCTCGGTGTGGGCAAGCAGGGTGCCCTCCATGGCCTTGTCCCGGATATAGTCCATGGACTCCCCGGCCAGGAAGTTCAGTCCGTCGCCGTTGACCTCGTCCCGGGGCACCAGAAGCTGGTGCTCGGAGGCCCCCAGGCGGACCACGGTTTCAAACATGATGCGCCGCCCGGCCTGGATATACTGGCCCATGGAGTGAAGGTCCGCGGTGAACTCCACGCTGGCGGGGAAGAGGCCCTTGCCGTCCTTGCCCTCGCTCTCGCCGTAGAGCTGCTTCCACCACTCCAGCATGAAGCGGAAGGCGGGGTCGTAGCAGGCCAGCACCTCGATGCTCCAGCCCTTCTGATACAGCGCGTCCCGGAGGGCGGCGTAGGTCCAGGCGGGGTTTTCATAGGAGGCGGTCTCGCAGAGCTTCATCATCTTGGCCGCGCCGCCCATGAGCTCTTCAATGCTGATTCCGGCCACGGCGATGGGCAGCAGGCCCACGGCGGTGAGGACGGAGTACCGCCCGCCCACGCCGTCGGGCACCACGAAGCTCTCCCAGCCCTCCTCGTTGGCCAGGGATTTCAGAGCCCCCCGGGCCTTGTCGGTGGTGGCGAAGATGCGCCCCTTGGCCCCGGCCTTGCCGTATTTCTTCTCCAGGGCGTCCCGGAAGAAGCGGAAGGCCACGGCGGGCTCGGTGGTGGTGCCGGACTTGGAGATGACGTTGACGGAGAAATCCTCGTCCCCGATGAGGTCAAAGACCTCCTGCATGGCGTCGGCGGAAAGGCCGTTGCCCACGAAATAGATGTTGGGGGTTTTCTTGTTTTTCTTCTGGTTGTAGTTGGGGGAGCAGAGGTATTCCACCACGCCCCGGGTGCCCAGGTAGCTTCCGCCGATGCCGATGACCACCAGGGCCTTGGAGTCGCCCTGAATTTTTTTGGCGGCGGCCTGGATGCGGGCGAACTCCTCCTTGTCGTAGTCCACGGGGAGGCGGACCCAGTCGGTGAACTCATGGCCCAGGCCGTTGTGCTTTTGGAGCTTCTCCTGGGCTTCCGCCAGCCGGGGGGCGGCGGCGTCCCGGTAACCGGCGGGGATAAAGTTTTCGATCTGGAAGGATTTGACGTTCAGCATGATGCAGCTTCCTTTCCGTAAGGTCTCATATTTTTTGTGGCTTCCGCTGAAAGCGGACCTGAAAACAGTATAGCATTTTGTTAAGTCGGCAGCAAGACGGGGCGGGGAAAAAGTTGGGAAAATTTTGAGCAGGATGGCGGCCCGCCCGGGCAAGTTGACATTTGCGCTCCTCTTCCGTATAATGCAGTAAGGCCGAAAGGCCGGGTCAAAATCGCAGAGGTGAAAGGAGGCCATGGGAAAAGTCCCATCAAAGCGCCATGCGCCGGCTTCGGCCGGATAACGAGGTGAGGGGAGTATCGAATTGTTCGGCGGATGCCCCTCCGTGCCCTGGGCGGGCGCGTGACACGGCTTACAAATATGCGGGCGACCGCAAAACAGAAGGGCCGTGGCCGTCCTGAGGAGACAAGTGACTGCGCATTTGTCCTCTTAATTTTTCAAATTAGGAGGAACGATTTCCATGTGTGGAATTGTTGGTTTTGTAGGCCAAAAACAGGCTGCCCCCGTGCTGCTGGAGGGCTTGAGGCAGATGGAGTACCGGGGCTATGACTCGGCGGGCGTGGCCGTCCGCTCCGAAACCAAGGGCTTGCAGGTCCGCAAATCCAAGGGCCGCTTACAGGTCCTGGCGGACTTGACCCATAACGGGGCGGACCTGGAGGGGGCCCTGGGTATCGGGCACACCCGCTGGGCCACCCACGGGGAGCCCAACGACGTCAACGCCCACCCCCACGTCAGCGGGGACGGAAAAATCGCCCTGGTACATAACGGCATCATCGAGAATTACCTGGAGCTAAAGGAACAGCTCACCCGGCAGGGGGTGGCCTTCACCTCCGAGACGGACACGGAAGTCGCGGCCCACCTCCTGGAGTTTCACTACCAGGAGTGCGGGAACATGCTGGAAGCCGTGGGCCGGTGCCTGCGGCGCATCGAGGGGTCCTATGCCTTCGGCATCATCTGCTCGGACTACCCCAACGCCCTGATTGCCGCCCGGAAGGACAGCCCGCTGATCATCGGCTTTGGGGAGGGGGAGAACTTCATCGCCTCCGACGCCACCGCCATCATCCGCCACACCCGGGACGTGGCCTATATGAACGACGGGGAGATCGCCGTGCTGACGGCGGAGAGTGTGGATGTGTTCGACGATGAGCTGAACCCCCTGGAGAAGGAGCACAGCCGCATCGACTGGGACGCGGCCTCCGCCGAGAAGGGTGGCTTCCCCCACTTCATGTTCAAGGAGATTCTGGAACAGCCGGAGGCCCTGCAAAAAACCATTTTCCCCCGTATCCGGGAGGGCCGGGTGGTGCTGGACGACATCCGCCTGACGGAAGACTACGTCAAAAGCATCTCCCACATCTACATGATTGCCTGCGGCTCCGCCTATCATGCGGGAGTGGTGGGGAAATACACCTGGGAGCGTCTGCTCCGCCGCCCGGTGGAGGTGGCGCTGGCCTCGGAATTCCGCTACAGCGGGCCGCTGGTGGATGAGCACACCCTGGTCATTGCCATCAGCCAGTCCGGGGAGACCCTGGACACCATGGCCGCCCTGCGGGAGGCCAAGCGCCTGGGAGGCCGGACCCTGGCCATCTGCAATGTGGTGGGCAGCTCCATCGCCCGGGAGGCGGACGACGTGCTCTACACCTGGGCGGGACCGGAGATTGCCGTGGCCACCAGCAAGGGCTATTCCACCCAATTGGCGGCGCTGAACCTGGTGGGGTTGTATCTGGCGGACCTGCTGGGGACGGTGGAGAAAAGCGAATACGACGCGATATTGATGGAGCTCCAGGCCCTGCCGGAGAAGATGCGGAGGTACCTGGAGAATTTCGAGGACACGAAGTATTTCGCCTCCCGTTTCTTCAACCACGACAGCATTTTCTTCATTGGACGAAACCTGGATTACGCCATGGGCTTAGAGGGCTCCTTGAAGCTGAAGGAAATCAGCTACATCCACTCGGAGGCCTACGCCTCCGGAGAGCTGAAGCACGGGACCATCTCCCTCATCGAGCCGGGGACGCTGGTGGTGGCCCTGGGGACCTATGCCGCCCTCTTTGACAAGGCCATGAGCAACGTGGTGGAGGTGAAGGCCCGGGGGGCCACGGTGCTGGCCGTCACCACGGAAGGGTTCCGGGAGCGGATGGAGAAGACCGCCGACGCGGTTGTCGCCGTGCCGGAGACCCATCCGCTGCTCCAGCCGTCCCTCTCCATCGTGCCCCTGCAGCTGTTCGCCTATTACGTAGCCCTGCAGCGGGGCTGTGACATTGATAAGCCCAGGAATCTGGCGAAGTCTGTCACCGTGGAATAGGGAGCAGACGGCCTGCCGAAAAACGCGGAAAACGAATTTGGCGGGAAGGGCGTGCGCGGGAACCCCGGGAAGGGGCTTTCTGCACCATTCAGCTCTGTACGTTTTGGCAGACTGACAGCCGGACCTCACAGCCGTGAGGTCCGGCTGCTTTTAGATCACATGAAAATGCCGGAGCAGGATTTTCTCCGCCTCGGAGTTCCAGAGGCCGTCGTGGGCGCCGCAGCAGTCCGCCAGGCGGGCGTACAGCGGGTCCGTCCGGCCCTTTTCCCGGAAGTCCGCAATGGCGGTGAGGGGCATATTGAACTGGGTGTAGGTCAGCTTCTTCCCGCCGGGGATGTGGGGGAGGTTCCGCGTAGTCTCTGCGATGGAGTCCAGGCCGCCCACATGGGTGACCATGACGGCGGGGCGGATTTTCCCCTGAGCGGCCAGGCGGAAGGCCTCCTTCAGATCCTCCGTGGTGCCCCCGGTGGTGCCGATGACATGGGTGGAGGCGTAGTGGCAGTTATACAGGTTGATGCTGGCGGAAAAGGACTTGTCCGTGGGGCCGGAAAAGAAGTTCATGCACCCGTCCCGGCCCAGCAGCCGGTCCCCCATCTCCGCCAGGGAGCGGATGGCGGTGTAGACGAAGATGTCGTCGTAGCCCTGCCCGCCGGTGAGCTCCATAAGCTCCGCAAACTCGTCGGAGCACTCGCCGGGGTTGATGTAAACCAGCCGGATGCCCTGGGCGGCGGCCAGGGACTCGGGGATTAGCTGCCGGGCCCGGGCGATGCGTTCGTCCGAGAGGTCCGTCACCACAATCATAGAGGGCTTTTTCTCCAGAGCCAAAGGGTACTCGATGGCCTCCAGGCCCATGGGGCCGCAGCCGCCCAGGATGAGGACGCAGCCCCCCTCCTTGATGCCCATGATGTGCTCATGGCTGCGGCGGCTGGTGTGGTAATTCCCATGGTATCCGCCCAGGATGCAGCTCATGGGCTCCCCCAGGCTGGCCTCAAAATAACTCTCGCCGTCGTAGTGCAGGAGGCAGCCCAGCTCCACCGCTTCCGGCGGGACGATGCAGTAGGTGCACGCCCCGCCGAAGGTGGGATAGGAATAGCCGGGAGAGGCCGGGCTCCCCTTGTAGTTCAGGGCGGGCTGCTGGGCGAACTTCTCGCCGGGAGAAAATTCGCCCAGCCACTTTTTCCCCACCTTCACAATGTCTCCGGCGAACTCATGGCCGATGATGACGGGGCGTGTGTCCACGTCCTGGGGACAGCGCTTGTGGGCCTTGCCCTGAACCAGCAGCTTGTAGGTGGACATGCAGATGCTGTCGCTCATGACCCGGACCAGGATTTCGTCGTCGCGGATCTCCGGCAGGTCGAATTCCTCCAGGCGGATGTCGTAAGCGCCGTAGAGACGCACGCCCTTAGACCGCATGGAATTACTCCAGGCCGTTGAGCAGCTTGTAGAGCTGATCCACCGTGGCGTCATCCACCAGCTTGTCGGTGTCCTCCTCGGTCTCGGCCACCTCGACGATTTTGCCCAGGATGCCCAGGTGATCCTCGCCGGTGGAGGCGATGCCCACCACCAGGCGGACCAGCTCGTCGCCCCACTGGATGCCCTCGGGATAGGTCATGACAATGAGGCCCGTTTTCTTGATGGCCTTCCGGGATTCCTCGGTGCCGTGGGGGATGGCCACATGGCTGCCGATGGCCACGGAGAAGCTGGCCTCCCGGTCCAGCATGCCCTGGATATAGGACTCTTCCACATAGCCGCTTTCCACCATCCGCTTGCCCACGGCCTTGATGGCCTCCTCGGGGCTGACGGGCTTGCAGTTCAGGACAATGTTTTTCTTCTCCAGCAGGATGGGGTGCTCCGCGGCGGCGGGGGCCTCTTCCACGGCGGCGGGGGCGGGGGCGGAACCGCCCTTCCGGGCGTCCAGCAGCTCCTGCACCAGGGTGTTGTACTCCGGCGCGCCCATGAAGTTCTTGATGGGAATGATCCGGGCCTGGGGAGCCCGCTGGGCGGCCCGGCCGGAGAGCTCGTGGTGGGTGACGACGATCTGGCAGTCGCCGGGAATCTCGCCCACGGGGAAGTGGATGACCTCGATGTCCGTGATGCCCGCGTCCTTGAGCTTGTTGCGGACCATGGTGGCCCCCATGGCGGAGGAGCCCATGCCCGCGTCGCAGGCGAAGACGATCTTCCGGACGTCCTTAGCGGAGACGGAGGCTCCGGCAGAGGCGGCGGGGATGGCCTGGCCCTTGGAAGCGGCCTTGGAGGCGGCGACCTGGGCCTGGGCCTCTTCCAGGCTGGCGTCCTTGCCGAAGAATTTCAGCAAAAACACGGAGATGAAGAAGCTGACCACGGCGGCAATGCCGATGCCCGCGATGTTGGCGAGGTATCCGCCCCTGGGGGTCATGAGCATTTCCGCGATGATGCTGCCGGGGGAGGCCGCGGCCGCCAGGCCGCCGCCCAGGGCGGAGAGGGTGAAGATGCCCACGATGTTGCCGATCATGGGGCCCAGGATGACGATGGGGTTCATGAGGACATAGGGGAAGTAAATCTCATGGATGCCGCCCACGAACTGAATGACGGCGGCGGCTCCGGCGGAGGAGCGGGTTTCGCCCTTGCCCGCCACGCAGTAGGCCAGCAGGAGGCCAAGGCCCGGCCCGGGGTTGGACTCAATCATGAAGAGGATGGACTTGCCCATTTCCATGGCCTGTTCCGTGCCGATGGGGGTAAAGACGCCGTGGTTGATGGCATTGTTCAGGAAGAGCACCTTGGCGGGCTCCACCAGGACGGCGGTGAGGGGCAGCAGGCTCCGGTCCACCAGGAACTGCACGCCCGCGCCCAGCCAGTCGGTGAGGGTCACGCAGACGGGGGCAATGACGTAGATGGACAAAATCGCCAGGATTGCGCCGATGATGCCCACGGAGAAGTTGTTGACCACCATTTCAAAGCCGGCGGGGATATGGCCCTCCATGGCCTTGTCAAACTTCTTGATGCACCAGCCGCCCAAGGGGCCGCAGATCATAGCCCCGATGAACATGGTGCTCTCCGTGGCGGCGATGGCGCCCAGGGTGGCCAGGGCGCCGGTAACCGCGCCTTTTTGTCCGCCCACGGCCTTGCCGCCGGTGTAGCCGATCAGGATGGGGAGCAGAAAGCGGAGCATGGGTCCCACCATGCCGTTGATGGTGTCGTTGGGGAACCAGCCGTCCGGGATGAAGAAGGCGGCGATCAGACCCCAGGCGATGAAGGCTCCAATGTTGGGCATGACCATGCCGCTGAGGAACCGTCCAAATTTTTGGACTCTTTCTTTCATAGATGAACGTCCTTTCTCATGATGATATTCAGGGACAGGAAGCGGTGCGCTGCCTCCCGGCTAAGGGAAAGCGGGGGTCAGAACAGGGGCAGGAGCGTTCGGATCTCCTCGCCGGAGGCCAGGCCGCTGGAAAAGGCGGTGGCGGACCCGGCGGCGGCCCCCATGCGGTGGGCGGCGGCGTAATCCCGGGTTTCCAGCCACCCGGCCAAAAATCCGGCCACCATGGAGTCTCCCGCGCCCACGGAGCGGCGGGCCGTTCCCGGGGGCACCCCCAGGCGGCGGGCCGCGCCGGTCTCGTCCAGCAGGACGGACCCGTCCCCGGCCATGGAAACCAGGATGTTCCGGGCCCCCTGCTTCTGGAGGCTCCCGGCACAGGCGAGAACCTCCTCTTCCGTGAGGGAGCCCTTTCCGAAGAGCTCCGCCAGCTCGGCGCTGTTGGGCTTGATGAGGAAGGGACGGCGGGAGAGGACGCCTTTCAGCAAATCCCTGGCGGCGTCCACCACCGTCAGCACGCCCCGGCCCTCCACCCGGTCCAGAATGGTCTGGTACACGTTTGAGGGAAGCCCCGCGGGCAGGGACCCGGCCAGGACCAGCACGTCGCCCGCGCCCAGGCGGTCCAGCTTTTGGAGCAGGGCCTCCAGCGCGGCCGGGGGAATGGCGGGGCCCTGGCTGTTGATTTCCGTCTCCCCGCCGCCTCCGCCGGAGCAGATCTTGACGTTGACCCGGGTCAGGCCCTCCTCCAGCCGGATAAAGTCCGTGGGGATGCCCCGGGCCTTCAGGCCGTCCTCCAGGGCCTTGCCGGTGAACCCGGCCACGAAGCCAAGGGCCGTGGTCCCGACCCCCAGGCCGTGGAGGACCGTGGAGACGTTGACGCCCTTACCGCCGAAGTGCATGTGCTCCCAGCTGGTGCGGTTCAGTTCCCCGGCCCGGAAGCCGTCCACCAGGACCTCATAGTCCAGGGCGGGGTTCAGCGTTACCGTATAGACCACGCTCACACCTCCCTGACGTCCGTGTAGTCCCGGTACTGCCGGTCCGGCAGGCGGTCCGTGATGATGCAGGCGGCTTCAATGGGGAAGATCACCGCCGCCGTCACCTGGCCGAACTTGCTGGAGTCCGCCAGCACATAGACCTCCTGGGCCCGGCCCGCCGCCAGGGATTTCACGGCGGCCTCCTCCGGGTCCGGGGTGGTGAAGCCCTGGGCGATGGTGACGCCGTTGGCCCCCAGGAAGGCCTTGGTGAAGTTGTACCGCCGCAGGGCGGCCAGGGTCTCCGCCCCGATGAGGGCCATGGTGCCCGCTTTGAGCATCCCCCCCAGCACATAGGTCCGCAGGTTCCGCTCCATCAGGCGGCAGGCGCATTCGATGCTGTTGGTCAGAAACAGGGCTTTTGAGGCCCGCAGGTGCTCGGCCATCCGGAGGACCGTAGTGCCCGCGTCCAGGAAGACCACGTCGTCATCCCCGATGAGCCCGGCGGCGTACCGGGCGGCCCGGTCCTTCTCCTGGGTGAAGAGCCCCCGTTTCGTCTCCATGTCCAGCTCCTCGCCGTGGAACTCTCCGCCCAGCAGCATGGCGCCGCCGTGGACCTTGCTCAGCTTTCCCTGCTTGGCCAGCGCGTTCAGGTCCCGCCGGATGGTGGCCTCGGAAGCGCCCGTCACCTGACAGAGGTCCGTCACCGTGGCGGCCCGCCGCTGGGCCAGCTCCCTGAGAATCTGTTCCGCGCGTTGTTCAGCCAGCATAGTTCACCCCCTCTTTCTGATTGGAAATGGCTGGTTTCGATTGCCTTGCTTATAATAGCGCCAATTTCAATCAAAGTCAATATTGAACGCTCAAACTCAATCATATAAAATCGGGAGGAAAATTTGTGCACTCCGCCAAAGGGCATACCTCAGAGGGTCTTGAGAAAACGCTCCACCCGATTCAGGCCCTCGTTCAAATCCTCATCGGAATAGCAGTAGCTCAGGCGCATGTAGCCCTCCGTGCCGAAGTACACGCCGGGGATCAGGCCCACCAGGCCTTCCTTCAGCATTTTCTCGCAGAAGGTCAGGGAATCCATGCCGTACTTCTTGATGTTGATGAACATGTAGAAGGCCCCCTCCGGCTTCTGGACCTCCAGGCCCATGTCCGTGAGGCGCTGGTATACGTAGTCCCGGCGCTTGCGGAAAAGCTCCGTCATGGAAGAGGCGTCGCTCTCCAGGGCGGCCGCGCAGGCGGGCTGGACGAACGCGGGGGCGGACACCACGGCGTACTGGTGGAAGATCTGCATCCGGTCCCGGATGGGGGCGTCCGCCAGACACCAGCCCAAGCGCCAGCCGGTCATGGCGTAGGGCTTGGAAAAGCTGTTGATGACGATAATCCGGTCCCGACAATCATCGAACTCGGCAAAGCTGTGGTAGTCCTCCGTGTAGACCAGGCTCCGGTACACATCGTCGCAGAGGACGAAGATGGGCCTGTCCTTCAGGACCTCATGGATCGCGTCCAGCGTCTCCTTGGTGTAGATGCAGCCGGTGGGGTTGTTGGGAGAGGTGAGGACGATGGCTTTCGTCCTGGGCGTAATGGCGGACTCCAGGGCATGGGGGTCGATCTGAAAGCGGTTGTCCTCCGTGGGCAGGGCCACGGGCACGCCCCGGCAGAGCTGGGTGATGGATTCGTAGAGGCTGAAGGCCGGGGTGGGGATGATCACCTCGTCCCCGGGATTCAGCACGGTGGACAGGCCGATGAAGAGGCTCTCCGTGGCTCCGATGGTCAAAATGATCTCGTCGGGGGAGTACTTGAGGCCGTGGGCCCGCTCCTCAAATTTGGAGATGGCCTCCAGCATGTAGGGATAGCCGTTGCCGGGGGGATAGTGGGTGTCGTTCCGGTCCAGGGCGGCCTTGGCGGCCTCCTTCACCACGTCCGGGGTGTTCTGGTCCGGCTCGCCGATGGTCAGGGCGCAGGCGCCGGGGGTGTCCCGCACCAGGAAGGTGAAGCGGCGGATGCCGGACAGCTCCAGGCCCAGCACGGCGCGGTTTAAAGTCAGGTCCATAGGGATCACGCTCCTTCTTAAAGTACGAGACCAGTATAAGCGCGGCGCGGGAGCTTGTCAACGCGATAAAGCGAAAAGGACGCCGCGAAAACGGCGCCCGGTGGGGGTTCAGCGGTCGCTTGGAAGCCAGCGGTCCTGAAAGATCAGGTCGTCCACGTCCCCGGCGGCGGTTTTGAAGATGTTCACGGCAGGTCCTCCTTTTGTTTTTGAGACTATTTGACAGTCTATGCGGGAGGAGGGAAAAAGATTCCTCCCCCGGATCTCCGGGGGAGGAGGGGCCTTACAGGCTCATCTGGTAGATGCGGACGATGTCCTCCGCGCTGAGGGGGACGAAGGTTTTGTCAAATCCGGCGGTCCGGGCCTTCCGGGCCATCTCCGGGAAGTACTCCGGGCCGATGCCCAGCTCCGACAAGGTGGCGGGGAGGCCCAGGGAGGCAAAGAAGTCCCGGGTCTTTTGAATGGCGCGTTCCGCCAGCTCCCGGAGGGGCAGGGCGGGGTCCAGGCCCCAGACGGCGGTTCCGTACCGGGCGAAGCGGGCCTCGGTTTTCTCATTGAGCACGTAGCGCATCCAGTTCGGGGTCAGAATGGCAAGGCCCACGCCGTGGGTCACGTCGTAGAAGGCGGAGAGCTCATGCTCCATCCGGTGGACGCTCCAGGCCACAGGCTTGCCCATGTCCAAAAAGCCGTTGATGGCCCAGGCGGCGTTCCACATCAGGTTGGCCCGGGCCTCATAGTCGTCCGGGGTCTCGATGGCTTTGGGCCCGTACTTGACGCAGGAGCGGAGGATGGCCTCCGCCAGGCTCTCCGCCAGGTAGTTGTCCTCAATGGGGCTGAAATAGTTCTCGAAGGTGTGGGACATAATGTCCGCCGTGCCCGCGGCGGTCTGGGCGGCGGGGAGGGAATAGGTATAGGTGGGGTCCAGAATGGACACGGCGGGGTAGCAGCAGGGCCCGGCGAAGGACTCCTTCTCGTTGGTTTCCGGGTTGGAAATGACGGCGATATTGTCCATCTCGGAGCCGGTGGCCGCCATGGTCAGCACGGTGAAGATGGGCAGGGCCCGCTCCGGCGTCAGCTTCTTGCCGGAGAAGTCCCAGGGGTCCCCGTCGTAGAGGGCCCCGGCGGCCACGCCCTTGGCGCAGTCGATGACGCTGCCGCCTCCCAGGGCCAGCACGCCGTCCAGCCCCTGCTCCCGGCAGAGGCGCACGCCCTCCCGCACCGTGGCGATGCGGGGATTGGGCTCCACGCCGGGGAGCTCGGCCCATTGGACATTGTGGGCCTTCAGCTGCGCGACGGCCGCGTCGAAGACGCCGTTGCGCTTGACGCTGCCCCCGCCGTAGACGACCAGCACCCTGCGGGCCCTGGCGGCAATTTCCGCTCCCAGCTTTTTGATCTGGCCCTCGCCGAAGTGGACCACCGTGGGAATGGAGTAGGTAAAGTTTTTCATCATGCCCTCCTGTCGGTTTTTGTTCGTCAGCCGTGCAGCCGCCTGGCGGCGGCATTAGCCTCATACAGGATTTTGTCCGCGTCCAGGGTCAAAAATTCGCCGTTTTCATAGAGGATTTTCCCGTCCACCATGGTCATTACCACGTCGCTGCCCTGGGCGGAGTAGACCATCAGGGCCATGGGGTCGAAATTGGGGACCATGTGGGGCCTGGTCAGGTCCAGGGCGATGATATCCGCCTTTTTGCCCACGGCCAGCTCGCCGGTGTCCTCCCGGCCCTGGAGCTTCGCCCCATGACGGGTGGCCATGGCCAGGAGCTGGGCGGGCTTTAAAATGGTGGGGTCCCGGTGGTAGCCGTTGTGGAGGACGGCGGCCAGGTGGAGCTCCTCCAGCATGTTCAAATTGTTGTTGCTGGCGGCCCCGTCGGTGCCCAGGGTGACGTTCAGCCCTAGGTCCAGCATCCGCTGGATGGGGGCGAAGCCGCTGCCCAGCTTCATGTTGCTGGTGGGGTTGTGGATGGGGCTCACGCCCTTTTCCAGCATCAGGGCCATGTCCTCCTCCGTCACAAAGACGCAGTGGGCGGCGGCGGTGGGGCAGTCGAAGGTCCCCAGGTCATAGAACCACTTGGCCGGGGTCTTGCCGTATTTCTCCACGCACTCGTCGTGCTCCTTTTTCGTCTCGGAGAGGTGGATGTGCATCCGGCCCCCCAGGGCCTTGCAGTCCGCGCTGTAGGGGCCCACGATGTGCTCGAAGCAGGTGTATTCCGCGTGGACGGAGAAGTCGATGCGGACCCGGCCGTCCCCCGCGCCGTGGAAATCCTGGAAGAGCTGGATGGATTCCCTGGCCCGGAAGTTCCCGGCGTAGGACTCGTTCTTGTCAAAGCACTGAACGGGGCGGCTGATGTTGGCCTTGATGCCGCAGGCCAGGGCGTTTTCCACGGCGGTCTGAGGCTCAAAATACATGTCGGAACAGCTGGTGGTGCCGGTGGAGATCATCTCCAGCAGGGCCAGCTGGTTGCCAAGCCGGATGTCCTCCGCCGTCAGCTTGTCCTCGATGGGCATGATTTTTCCGAAGAGCCACTCCTGGAGGCTCAGGTCGCTGCCCACGCCCCGGAGCAGCACCATGGGGCTGTGGCCGTGGCAGTTGATAAGGCCCGGCAGCAGCAGCCGGCCGGACAGGTCCTTCTCCTGGTCATAGGCGGCCCGGGGCTTTTCCGTCCCGATGTAGTCGATGGTATCCCCGTCCACGCCCAGATAGGCGTTTTCCAGGCAGCGGAAGCCAGCCCCCCCGGCGGCGAGGATGTCGCAGTGTTTCAGCAGCAGCTTCATAAGGTCGTTTCCTCCTGTTTCAAATGGCGGCTATGATGGTTTTCATGTATTCGCTGAAGGGCCCGGCGATGGCTTCCGCCGTCTCGTCCACCTCTTCGCCGCTCAGGGGCCGGTCCAGCACGCCCGCCGCCATGTTGGTGATGACGGACAGGGCCAGCAGGGGAAGATCGCAGTGGGCGGCGGTGAGGGCCTCGGTGACGGTGGACATGCCCGCGGCGTCCGCCCCCAGGACGCGGGCGGCCCGGATTTCCGCCGGGGTTTCGAACTGGGGGCCGGGGAAGAACATGTAGGTTCCCTCATGAACCCGGAGGGAAGAGCCCCTGGCACAGTCCAGGGCCAGGGCCCGGAGCTTGGGCGTGTACATCCGGGAGACGTCGAAGAACCGGGGGCCGAAGTCCTCCGCGTTGCCCCCCCGGAGGGGGCTGTCCCCGTTGAGCTTGATGTGGTCCCGGATGACCATCACGTCTCCGGGGCGGTAGTCCGTGTTGACGCCCCCGGCGGCGTTGGTGAGGACGAGGGTCCTGACGCCCAGCAGCTTCAGCACCCGGACGGGAATGACCAGCTCCTCAAAGGAGTAGCCCTCATAGGAGTGAAAGCGGCCGGACATGCAGACAACCCGCCTGCCCGCCACGGTGCCGAAGATCAGCTTCCCGGCGTGGGAGGCCACGGTGGAGAGCAGAAAGTGGGGGATGTCGGCGTAGTCCACTTCCACCGGGTCCTGGATGGCCTGGGCGAAGGGTCCCAGGCAGGAGCCCAGAACGACGCCGATTTTGGGGGTAAGGTCCGTTTTCGTCCGCAGGAAATCCGCGGAGGACTGGAAGTATTCGCGGGTGTAAGCCATAGGCTGAACCACCTCCTGACAGTATCAGCCTAATTTTACCACAGGTCTATTTTGGTGTCAATCGGACAGACCCGTTCCTCTTTTCACACGAGGCGTTTGGTGGTATACTGACGCTGTTCAAGGACGCGGGGTGGTCGTTCATGACAAAAATCCGGCGTTTCAAAACGGCGGGCTTGTCCCGCCGCCTTATTTCTGCTACGCTGTAAAATGGTGATGATGATGCCTCGTTTCGCAGTCTGCGACGCTTTTGCGGTGGAGGCCTTCGATTACCTGGTGAAGCCCCCGGATTCCGCCCGGCTCCGCCGGACCCTGGAGGACCTGGAGCGGCGGCGCTCCCCCGAGACGGACGAGGCCAAGGCCCGGGACCTGGAACGTCAGCTGGCCCAGGTGGACAGTGAGCTGAGTCAGAAGGACAACGACGCCTGCCGCCGCCGGCACACGAAGTTTACAAACGGCTGAGCGCATCAAAAACGTGCTGCCTGAAAGCGCACGGATCGGAAACGAGCTGCGAGAGAACCCCCTCGGGGGTTTCTCTCGTTTTTCATCGGAAATTTTTCTCCGCGCTGATATTTTACAAGCCATTCGACGGGAAAGGTGCTATAATGAGCCGGAGGAAAGGGGGGAGGAGCCTGTGAAAAACGAGCCCGGTACGGCGGTCTACGACCAGGAGCTGCGCCTGGAGGCGTACCGCTTCCACCGCTGCTCCTTCCCCAAGCATTTCCACGAGTACTACGTAATCGGCTACATCGCGGATGGGCAGGGGCTTTTGATTTGCAGGGATGTGCGGTATGCCTTGGAAAAGGGAAACCTCATCCTATACAATCCCGGGGACTTCCACTCCTGCTCCGAAAACGGCGCGCCCCCGGACTACTGGGGCCTCCACATTCCCCGGGAGACCATGCTGGATCTGACCGGGGAGCTGACGGGACGGCGGACGCTTCCGGTCTTCTCCCGGAACGTGGTTTCCGACCCGGAGGCCGCCTGGGATTTCCGGGCCCTCCACCGGCAGATCATGGACGGTTCCCGGGAGTTCGGCAAGGAGGAGCGGCTGCTGCTCCTGCTCTCCCGGCTGCTGCGGCTCTGCGGCCAGCCCTTCCAGGCCTCTCCTCCCGCCGGGAGGGAGGCGGTGGAGCGGGCCCGCGCTTTTATGGAGGAGCACTGTGGGGAGCGGATCACCCTGGAGCGGGTGGCCGGGGAGGCGAGGCTGAGCAAGTCGGCCCTTCTCCGGGCCTTCGCCAGGGAGAAAGGGGTCACGCCCTACAACTACCTGGAGAGCCTGCGGATCGGCGAGGCGAAGAAGCTGCTGGAGCAGGGCGTCCCTCCCGCTGAGGCGGCCTTGCGGACCGGCTTTTCCGACCAGAGCCACTTCACCAACTATTTCAGCCGCTTTATCGGCCTGTCCCCCGGGGCCTACCGGGAGATTTTCACAGAGAAGGAGAGAACCACCCATGAGAAATGACCGGGCAAGGGGCCACGCCGCGGCCCTCTTTACCATCTTGATTTGGGGAACCACCTTTATTTCCACCAAGGTGCTGCTGCGGGGGTTCCAGCCGGTGGAGATTTTATTCATCCGCTTTCTCTTAGGGCTCGCGGCCCTGTGCCTGGCCTGTCCCCGGCGGATGAAGGGCGTCACGCGGCGGCAGGAGCTGATCTTCGCCGGGGCGGGCCTTTGCGGCGTGTGCCTGTACTACTTGCTGGAGAACATCGCCCTGACCTACACGCTGGCTTCCAACGTGGGGGTTATCCTCTCCGTTATTCCCTTCTTCACGGCGGTGCTGTCCCACCTGTTTTTGAAGGAGGAGCGGCCCGGCGGCGGCTTCTACCTGGGCTTTGTGGTGGCGATGGCCGGCATCTCCCTCATCAGCTTCAGCGGCTCCCGGCTGGAGCTGAATCCCGTGGGGGATCTGCTGTCCCTGCTGGCGGCCATGGTCTGGGCCTGCTACGTGATTTTGACCCGGAAGATCAGCACCTGGGGGTGGAACACCATTCTCACGACCCGGCGGACCTTCTGCTGGGGCATTTTGTGGATGCTCCCGGCCCTGTTCTTCTTCGACTGCCGCCTGGGCCTGGAGCGCTTTGCCAACCCGGTGTACCTGGGGAACCTGCTTTTCCTGGGCTTTGGCGCGTCGGCTCTGTGCTTCGTCACCTGGAACCTGGCGGTGAAGCTGCTGGGGCCGGTGAAGACCAGCGTGTATACCTACCTGGCCCCGGTTATCACCATCGCGGCCTCGGTGCTGATTCTCCACGAGCCCATCACGCCCCTGGCGGCCCTGGGGGCGGCGCTGACCCTGGCGGGGCTGCTGCTGTCCCAGGGGAAGGATTTGCTGAAAAAAGAGCGGGCGAAGTGAAGACTCGCACCGCGCAAGAAAGCGCCGGACCCCATGAGGGTCCGGCGCTTTTTTGTATAGGAGAGCTCAGGCGTTCTTCGTCCGGGCGGAGGTCCGGCCCTCGGGCTGGATTTCCCCGGCGGCAAGCAAAGCCCGCTTTGTCAGCGCCGGGCCCACCAGCTCATACACCAGCACGGAGAACAGGACCACGCTCCGCACCACCGCGCCGTCGGTCAGGGCCTGGGCGGTGATGGCCATGCCCAGGGCCACGCCGGCCTGGGGCAGCAGGGTGATGCCCAGGTATTTTGTGATGTTCCCGCCGCAGCCGCTGAGGGCGCAGCTGCCGTAGGCTCCCACGTATTTGCCAAGGGAGCGGACGAGGATGTAGATAAAACCGATGAGCAGCACGGAAGGGTTCCGCAGCACGGACAAATCCAGCTCCGCGCCGGAGAGGACGAAGAACAGCACGAACAAGGGGGCGGTCCAGCCGTCCACCCGGGCCATCAGCTCCTCGGAGAAGCCGCAGATGTTGCAAAACAGCGTCCCGGTCATCATGCACACCAGCAACAGCGAGAAGCCGCAGTGGACGCCGCCCACCTCGAACTCCTTCATGGACAGCCCCACCGTCAGCAGGACGAAGCCGATGGAGATGGTCAGGCGCTTGCTCCGGGAGTGGAAGAACTGCTCCACCCAGTAGAGGGCCACCCCCGCCAGGGCCCCCAGCCCCAGGGAGAGGACGATCTCCACCACCGGCTCCACCAGCACCGTCACCACGCTGACGGTCCCGCTTTCCAGCGCCATGGCCACGCCGAAGGAGGCGGAAAACAGCACCAGGCCCACCGCGTCGTCAATGGCCACCACCATCAGAAGGAGGCGGGTCATGGGGCCGTCGGCCTTGTACTGCCGGACCACCATCAGCGTGGCGGCGGGGGCCGTGGCAGCGGCGATGGCGCCCAGGGTGATGGCGGAGGACACGGAGATGACCTCCGGCCGGATCAGGTGCAGGAGAATCAGCGCCAGGTCCAGCAGCACCGTGGCGGTTACGGCCTGGAGGATGCCCACGATGATGGCCTGGCGGCCCATGGCTTTCAGCTGGCTCACCCGGAACTCGTTGCCGATGGTGAAGGCGATGAAGCCCAGGGCCACCTGGGAGAGGATGTTCAGGCGCTCCACCGCCTCCATGGAGGGGAAGCCCAGGCCGCCGGCGCCCAGCGCGCCCAGGCAGAAGGGGCCCAGCAGCAGACCCGCCACCAGATAGGCGGTGACGGCGGGCAGCTTCAGCCGCTTGGCCACCCGGGACAGCAGCAGCCCCCCGATGAGGGCGGCGGACAGGCTGATGAGAATTTCCATATGGCGTTACCTCGGTTCTTAAATTATGTATATGATGATGTAAGATAGCACCGCAGCCGGAAATCGTCAAGAACAGAGGCCACAAAAATTGAAGGAAAAGGCCCGGCTTTTTCGCTGTTTTTTCAAAGGAAACCGTGTGCCGCCCCGCGCATGCTTATGCGGCGCTGAAAGGCGAAAGGGACGGCCGGTTGGCCGTCCCTTGGTTTTGGTGAAATCCCGCCCCTCATTCGGGCAGGCGCTGGTAGATTTCCATTTCCCGGTGGAGCCGGTCCGCCAGCTCCGGGGAGCAGTCCCCCGGCAGGGCCCGCCAGCGCCAGTTTCCGCCCAGGGTGGAGGGGGTGTTGATCCGGCCCTCACTGCCCAGGCCCAGCAGGTCCTGAAGCTGCATCACCGCCAGGTCCGCCGCGGAGGCCCAGGCGGAGCGCATCATGCCCCAGTGGTAGCCCTCCTGTTCATTGAGGCGGAGATAGGCTTTCGCCAGCTCCACGTCCTCCGCCGGGGCGGAGGCCATCCAGCCCAGGATGGTGTCGTTGTCGTGGGTGCCGGTGTAGGCCACGCAGTGGGGGGTGTAGCAGTGGGGGAGGTAGCCTCCGCCGGTGTCCCGGCTGTCGAAGGCGAACTCCAGCACCTTCATGCCGGGGTAACCCGTCTCCTCCAGCAGCTTCCGGACGGAGGGGGTGAGGAAGCCCAGGTCCTCGGCGATGATGTCCCGGGGGCCCAGGGCCGCCTCCACGGCCCGGAAAAAGCCGATGCCGGGGCCGGGCCGCCAATGGCCGTTCCGGGCGGTAGCGTCCCCGGCGGGGATGGCGTAGTACTCGTCAAAGCCCCGGAAGTGGTCGATCCGCAGGGTGTCGTAGAGCTGGAACTGGGCGGCGATGCGGCGAATCCACCAGCGGTAGCCGTCGGCCTTCATGGCCTCCCAGTCGAAAAGGGGGTTTCCCCACAGCTGTCCGTCGGCGGCGAAGCCGTCCGGCGGGCAGCCCGCCACCTCTGTGGGCCGTCCGCCGGCGTCCAGCTGGAACTGCTCGGGATTGGCCCAGACATCGGCGCTGTCGATGGAGACGTAGATGGGCAGGTCCCCGATGATGGAGACGCCTTTTTCGTTGGCATATTCCTTCAGGCTCCACCACTGGCAGAAAAAGAGGAGCTGTACTCGGGTCCAGAAGTCGATTTCTCCGGCCAGCTCCTTCCGGGCCCTCTCCAGGGCGGCGGGGCGGCGAAGGCGCAGCTCCTCCGGCCACTCCAGCCAGGGAGCTCCGTCATACCGGTCCTTCAAGGCCATGAACAGGGCGTAGTCCTCCAGCCAGTCCGCCTTCCAGAGGACGCCCCGCAGCTGGAATAAGTCTCCCCGTTTCAGACGGGAACAGGCCAGGCGCAGGACCGCAAAGCGGTTTCGGTAAAGGGCCTCATAATCCACCCGCTCCGGGTCGCTTCCCCAGTCCAGGGACTGGTATTCCTCCGGCTCCAGAAACCCCCATTCGGCCAAGGTGTCCAGGTCAATGAAATAGGGATTTCCGGCGAAGGAGGAGAAGGACTGGTAGGGGGAGTCCCCGTAGCTGGTGGGACCCACCGGCAGAATCTGCCAGCAGGACTGCCCGCCCCGGACCAGGAAGTCCACAAACTCCCGGGCAGCGGCTCCCAGGGTCCCGATTCCATAAGGAGAGGGCAGGGAGGAAATGGGCATCAGGATACCGGCTTTTCTCAAGTTGGCATCCCCTTTCTTGTTGAAGTCAAGGGGCGGTTACGCCTCCAGCCTGGCGACGCTCTCGCCGGGGATGAGCTGGAAGGGCACCACCTCGTGGACGGGAGCCTGTCCCCGCCGCTCAATGCCCCGCAGCAGCACGTCCACCCCCCGCTCCGCCAGGCGCTGGGTGTCCTGGCGGACGGTGGTGAGCCGGGGGACGGAGTAGCTGGCCATGGGGATGCCGTCGTAGCCCACCACGGAGATGTCCTCCGGCACCCGCCTGCCCCGGTCCCGCAGGGCCCGGACGGCCCCGATGGCCATGACGTCGCTCATGGCGAAAATGGCCGTCAGGTCCGGGCGGCGGTCCAGCAGCCGCTCCGTGGCGGCGTAGGCGTCGGCCATGGAGTAGCGGCAGGGCTCGCATTGGCGCTCCGGGTCGAAGGGCAGGCCCAGGCGCTGAAAGGCCCGGCGGCAGCCCTCCAGGCGGCGGTAGCTGATTTGGGAGCAGGACCAGTTGCCGCCCAGGAGGCAGATGCGGCGGTGGCCCTGGCCCGCCAGGAATTCGATGACCTGGGCGGCGGCCTCGCCGTCGTCGGTGGTCAGGGAGGACAGATTTTCAAAGTGAAGGTCCCTGGCGGTGTTGGTCAGCAGCACGCAGGGGACGGCAATGGGCTGAAACCGGGCCCGGAAGAGCTCCAGGTCCCCGCCCAGGAAGAGGATGCCCAGGGGCTTGCGCTCCCGGCAGAGCTGGAGGGCGTAGCTTACCTCGTCGGCATCCTCGTCCAGATAGTAGACCACGGCGTCCCGCCCGCTGTCCCGGAGGAGGGCCTGGACCCGTTCCACCAGGTCGGCGAAGAGCATGTTCTGGGTGCCTTTCACTAAAATGGTGATGCCGGTCCCGGCCTGCTGTTTTAAGTGCTTGGCGTTGTTGTTGGGCTGGAAGCCCTGGGCCTCCACCACCGCCAGGACCTTCCGCCTTGTCTCGTCGCTGACGTCGGGGTGATCGTTGAGCACCCGGGACACGGTGGCTACGCCGCACCCGGACAGCCGGGCGATGTCTTTGATAGTCATTCCGCGTCCCTCCTTGCGTACTTTTCAAAGGGGGAGTCCCCCCTGCCGTATTTTAACCCTTAACAGCGCCTGCCGCAACCCCCTTGATAATGTATTTTTGGCAGCTGAGGTAGAACACCACAATGGGGATGATGGCCATGACCAGGGAGGCCATGATGGCGCCCATGTCCACCCGGCCATAGGAGCCCTGCATCCGCTGGATGGTGATGGGGATGGTGCTGAACTTGTTCAGATCCAGAGTCAGGTAGGGAAGCAGGAAGTCGTTCCAGATCCACATGGTCTCCAGGATGCCCACGGAGATATAGGTGGGCTTCATAATGGGCAGCACCACGGAGAAGAAGGTCCGCAGGGGGGAGCAGCCGTCGATCATGGCGGCCTCCTCGATCTCAATGGGGATGGACTTGACGAAGCCGCAGAACATGAACACCGCCAGCCCCGCGCCAAAGCCCAGGTAGATGATCACCAGCCCCCAGGGGGTGCCCAGGCGCAGCCGGTCTGTCACCAGGGAGAGGGTGAACATCACCATTTGGAAGGGGACCACCATGGAAAAGACGCACAGGAGGTACAAAAGCTTGGTGGCGGTGCTCTTCACCCGGGTGATATACCAGGCGAACATGGAGGTGCAGAGCAGGATAACCACCACAGACCCGACGGTCATCACCACGGTCCAGAGGACGGACTCCAGGAAGTTGTACTTTTCCATGGCGTTGGCAAAGTTCTCCAGGGCCACCCAGGTCTTCTCCGAGGGGAGCTTGAAGGGCTCCAGGTTGATAAAGGCCTTTTTCTTAAAGGAGTTGATGAGGACAATAAAGAGCGGGGCCACGTAGAAAATGGAGATTATGGTGAACAATATAGTGGCGAACCAGCCGCCTCTCGCTTTGCGTTTCATTACTGCTGCACCTCCTTGGAGCGGGTCATTTTCAGCTGGATGAGGCCCAGGGCCACCACCAGGATGAAGAACACCACGGCCTTGGCCTGGCCCACGCCCTGGTAGCCCACCCGGCCGTAGAATGTGTTGAAGATGTTCAGCGCCAGCATCTCCGTCTGCTTCATGGGTTCGCCGGCGGTGAGGGAGAGGTTCTGGTCAAAGAGCTTGAAGCCGTTGGTCAGGGTCAGGAAGGTGCAGATGGTGATGGAGGGCATCATATTGGGGATGGTGACGTTCCACAGCCGCTGCCAGCCGTTGGCCCCATCGATTTCCGCTGCCTCGTTCAGATCGCCGGGGATGGACTGAAGGCCCGCGATGTAGATGATCATCATATAGCCGATCTGCTGCCAGCAGATCAGGATAACCAGGCCCCAGAAGCCGTACCTGGCGGAGATCTTCAGCGCCAGGTCGTACCGGGAGAGCAGCCCGTTGAAAATGAGCTGCCACACGTAGCCCAGGACGATGCCGCCGATGAGGTTCGGCATAAAGAAGACCGTGCGGAAAATGTTCGTGCCCCGGATCTCCCGGGTCAGCACCAGGGCCACGGCGAAGGCGATGACGTTGATAAGGATCAGTGTGGTCACGGTAAACAGGGCGGTGAAGAGGAAGGCGTGGGCGAATTCCCCGTCCTGAAAGGCCCGGACATAGTTCTGCACGCCGTTGAATTTCGCGTCGGTGACGGTGCGGAAGTCGCAGAAGGACAGGTAGATGCCCATGAGGAAGGGCACGATGAAGCCGATGAGGAAAGCCAGGAACGTGGGCCCCAGGAAGACGGGGAAATAGCGCTTGATGGATTTTTCCATGGCTGGCGGAAGCCTCCTTCACAAGTTGATGGACCGTTGGACCGGCGGGACAAGAGCCGTGTATAAGCGGCACGGCGCGCCTCCCTCCGGCCCAGGGCGGGAAAGAAGGGGCGGGCGGTCTCCCGTCCGCCCCGGTATGGCGTTGTCTCTTACTTGGATTTCTCAGCGGCCCAGTTGTCCACGAAGGCGGCCCGTACGGTCTCCCAGTTGGCGTCGGTCTGGTCGGCGGCGTAGGCGGTCAGGGCGGAGCCCAGGACGTTCTTCCACTCCTCGGAGGGCATGGTGGGGAAGCACCACTTGATGCTGGTGGTTCCGTTGGCCACGTATTCGTTGGCAATGTTCACCAGCAGGTTGCTGGATTCCAGGTTGCCCTTGAAGGGGATGACGAAGCCCATGTGATCGCCGGAGCAGAGATACTCCAGGCCGGTCTCGGAGGTGACGCACCAATACATGAAGTCCAGGGTGGCCTGAATATCCTCGGGCTTGGCGTTTTTGTTCACGCACCAGTAGTTTTCCGTGCCGGTGCACAGGCCCTGCTTGGCCTCGTCGCCCACGCCGATATAGATGGGCAGCATGCCCAGGTTCTCCTCACCGATGTCGGCCACGTCGCCGAAGGCCCAGGTGCCGTTCTGATAGAAGACGGCCTGCTCGGTGACGAACTCCGCCACGGAGTCGTCGCCGGTCTTGGCGGAGAGCAGGGTGGGGGCGCAGGTGCAGTTGTTGATATACAGGTCCCACACAGCCCGGTAGTTGTCCAGGTAGGTTCCCTTGATGGCGTCGGTGTTGCCGATGCCGTCGGCCTCGTACTCGAAGTAGATGGGCAGGTTCGCCAGGTGGGTCTTGAAGCGCCAGTCGGAAGAGCCGTCCATGCCGGCGGAGGTGAAGGCGGAGAAGCCCAGCTCATCCTTCCGGGCGGTGATGTCCTCGGCCACCGCATCCTCCTGGCCAGCGAGACGGCGAAGGAGGTGGTCCCCGCCATGCCCTTCGATGTGTGCGGGGCCATGAGCCAGGGATATATCGGCTACCACATCCAGCAGGCCCTGCGCTACGCCCTGGCCAAGCGGAACAAGAACACTCCCGTGGTGAGCCTGGTGACCCAGATGGTGGTGGAGGCGGACGACCCGGCGTTTCAGAATCCCAGCAAGCCCATCGGGCCCTTTTACAGCCGGGAGGAGGCCGAGGCCATCCAGCGGGAGAAGGGCTATGCCATGAAGGAGGACGCCGGGCGGGGCTGGCGCCGGGTGGTGCCCTCGCCCCTGCCCCGGCGGATTGTGGAGATCGGCCAGGTGCGGGACCTGTGGGACAAGACCATCGTCGTCACCTGCGGCGGCGGGGGAGTGCCGGTGGTGGAGACCGCCCAGGGCCGCCTGGAGGGCGTGGCGGCGGTCATCGACAAGGACTTCGCCGCGGAGCTGCTGGCGGAGCAGGTGGACGCCGACGTGCTGATGATTTTGACCGAGGTGGAGAAGGTGGCGATCAACTGGGGCAAGCCGGACCAGAAGGACCTGAGCCGCATGTCCCTGGCGGAGGCCTCCCGCTACGTGGAGGAGGGCCACTTTGCCCCCGGCAGCATGCTGCCCAAGGTCCAGGCGGCCATGAAGTTCGTCCGCAGCGACCCCGGCAAAAAGGCGGTTATCACCTCCCTGGACAAGGCCCTGGACGCCCTGGCGGGAAAGACGGGGACCGTGATCACCTTCGCCTGAGGCGCTGGAAAAAGCGTCCTGCTCCTCTTTGGGAACAGGACGCTTTTGGAATGGATCAGGGGGCTTCCTTCTTCGCGGGCCTGGAGGCCCCGCCGCGGGCGAAGCCGGAGGAGACGGCCCCCGTGGGGCAGACGGCCTTGCATTTCCCGCAGCGGATGCACTCCGGGGCGTTGATGTCCTTGGTCACCTCCACCTGCATAGGACAGGCCGCCTCGCATTTTCCGCAGCCGACGCACTTGTGTTCATCCAGGCGCATCTGGAAAAAGCTGAAGCGGTTGAACAGGGCATAGAAGGCCCCCAGGGGGCAGAGGTACTTGCAGAAGGGCCGGTGGACGGACATGGAGGCCAGCAGAATTGCCGCCAGCACCAGGGCCTTCCAGCCGAAAAGAGCCCCGGCTACCTTCCGCAGATTCGGATCGGCCAGCAGCAGGGGAACGCCGCCCCCCAAGGTCCCGGCGGGGCAGAGATACTTGCAGAACAGGGGCGGGACGATGCTGGTATCCGTCACGAGAAAGGCCGGGAGCAGAACCACCAGCAGCGCCAATACCAGGTATTTCAGATACCGGGCGGGCCGGTCCAGCCTCCGGGGGACCGTGAGCTTGGGAAGCGGGATCTTGTGCAGCAGATCCTGCACCAGCCCGAAGGGGCACAGCAGCCCGCAGACCGCCCGGCCCAGAATTACGCCGAAGAGCATGAGAGTCCCCAGCACGTAGAAGGGGAAGTGATGCTTCGCCCCCAGGGCGGTCTGCAAAGCCCCGATGGGACAGGCCCCCAGGGCCCCGGGGCAGGAGTAGCAGTTCAGCACCGGGACGCAGAACGCCTTGCTTCCCCCGGTGAAAATGCGCCCCTTCCGAAAGCCCGCCGCGTAGCCGTTGAACAGCGCGGCGGCCAGCAGCTGAATCACCCGCTGCCGGGAGATCCGCCCCCTCATCCGATGCCGATGCACTCGAGGCATATCCGCACCGCCTTTTGCAGGACCTCCAGATGCTCCTGCCGGAAAAATCCAATCCCAATCAGGACCGGAGCCAGACCCAGGGCTCCGAAGCGCAGGGCCAGAATGGTTTTCTCACGCGTCTTCAAGGCTGATCGCATCCTTTCCTCCCGCCTCCAGCGCCTGGTTCACCGCCTCCAGATAGGCGGCGGACAGGTCCGCCTGGCCGCCGATGATGGCCTCGCCCACCAGGGCGCCCTGGCTGTCCGCCAGCACGGTGGTGGGGGTATACATCAGATTGTTGGCAAGGTCCAGCAGGTCGCCTTCCCCGGTGATGAGGGTGACTCCTTCAAATCCGGCGTTTTCCAGGACCTCCTTGACGGAGTCTTCGTTTCCATAGCCGTCCAGGCAGACGGTAAGCATCGCCACATTGTCCGGCAGGGCCTTTTCAAAGTCCGCGATTTCCGGCATCTCCGCGATGCAGGGCGGGCAGGTGAGGGCCCAGAAGTTGAGGACCGTCACGTCCTTGGCGGCAATGTCCTCCTGGGTGAAGGTCCCCCCGTCCAGGGTGCCCGCCGAGAAAGAGGTCAGGCTTCCCAGGGCGGCGGCGCCCTCCTTGCCTGCGGGCTCGTTCGGAACCGCCTGGTCTTCCGGGGATGAATCGGAGGCCTGTTTCCCGCCGCACCCGGTGAGAAGCGCCAGTGCCAGCACGGCTGCGAGGAGCAGGGAAAGCGTTCTTTTCATGTTCATAAAGCGTCCTTCCTTAGGTAGATTTCAAAGCAGGAAATATCCGCACCATGATAACACATCTTTTCCCGGTTGTATACATTGCGGAACAAAAAAGATGAGAAAGACTCTCAGAGGGGAACGTTACAAACAAACAACAATAATTTATAACTTATTACGAATATTTAGAAATAATTCGACAAAAATCGACAATCTTTTGAAAATGTGCATGCCGCAAGCCTAGACGACTGCACAAATTTGGAATAATCTTCCTTTTATAGACTCAAAGGAGGAAGATACGATGTTTTTGAGACGTACACCAACACAAGACGAAAAGGAGCGCCTTGGACAGCTCATTCGCAAAGTCCGGAGAAGGCGGGATCTGACACAGGAAAAACTTGCCGAGCGCATGAAATGCTCTCGGCGCTGGCTCAGCAGCGTGGAGCGGGGGGAAAGCAGCTTGAACTGGAAGGATATGCTCTGTCTGATGGTAATTTTGGAACTGCCGCCTGAGAAAGCGGTGGAGGAGGTGGGGCTGGATGTTTCGGTACCTGCCGATCGAAAATGAGGTGTTCTCTCCATGCCTGGGCCGCTATCGGACCTTTGGACTCTGCGTTCTGCGGTCCGGGGAGGAAGGGGAAGAGGAGGTCATGATCCTGCCCGACATATCCACCGATTTTGCCTTTGCTTTGCGCTTGGCCGGACTCTTCACCGCAAAGCAGCTGGACCCGATTCATCTGCTGGACATTATCGAGGACATGCTCTGAGGATTCCGGCGGAGCCTCGAGGACGGTTCGAAGACTGAGATTGTGGACATTGGAAACCCCGCCCGGAAGAGTTCGCTTCCGGGCGGGGCGGTTTGCAGGCAGGCGCAGGGAACGCCAGACTTACACAATCAGGAAGAACTTGAGGAGGAACAGGGCGGAAATCACATAGGTCAGTACGGAGACCTCCTTTGCCTTGCCGCTGAAAACCTTGATGACGGTGTAGGAGATCATGGCCAGGCCGATGGCGTGGCCGATGGAGCCGGAGACGGGCATGCCAATCAGCATCAAGGACACGGGAACCATCTGGTCCATGTCGTCGAAGTCCACGTTTTTCAGGCCCATCAGCATCAGCACGCCCACGTAGATCAACGCGGCGGAGGTGGCCGCGGCGGGGATGATGGCGGCGATGGGGGCGATGAAGATACAGGCCAGGAACAAAACGCCGGTGGTCAGCGCCGTCAAACCCGTGCGGCCGCCGGCCTCCACCCCGGAGGCGGACTCCACGAAGGTGGTGACGGTGGAGGTGCCGGAGCAGGCTCCCGCCACGGTGCCGATGGCGTCGGACAGCAGAGCCTCCTTCATGTTGGGCATGCTGCCCTGATCGTCCACCATGCCCGCCCGGGAGGCGGTGCCCACCAGGGTGCCGATGGTGTCGAACATGTCAATCATGCAGAAGGTAATGATTAAGGTGATGGCGGTGAACCAGCCGATCTGGAGGAAGCCGGAGAAGTTGAACTTAAAGAGGGTCGTTTCCACCATGTCGGCGAAGGGGGGGGCGAAGGAGGCCCCGGCCAGAGAGGCGAAGGGATTGGCCCCCAGGAAGAGGGCATCCCCGGCCCAGTAGACCACGGAGGCCACCAGCATACCCAGCAGCACCGCCGCCTTGACGCCCCTCTTGGCCAGAATCACCATGACGAACAGGCCGATGAAGGCGGTGGCCACGGTGAGGATCATCGGTCCGTAGCCGGATCCCATGGAGCCCTGGGCCACGCTGGGGGTGAGCGCGCCGAAGAAGTCCCGCATCATGAAGAAGGGCCCTCCGGTTTCGGAGTAGATGCCGGCGTTGGAGCCCAGGCCGATGTTCATCAGCATGATGCCGATGGCCGGGGCGATGCCCAGGCGCACGCCCAGGGGGATGGCGTCCACAATCTTCTCCCGGATGTTGAAGATGGAAAGGACGATAAAGACGATGCCCTCTACCAGGATGATGACCAGGGCGGCCTGGAAGCTGGCCACGTAGGTCATGCCGGTCATGGCGGCGATGTTGCCCACCACTACGGCGAAGAAGCTGTTCAGGCCCATGCCCGGAGCCAGGGCGAAGGGCTTGTTGGCCAGGAAGGCCATGCAGAACATGCCGATGGCGGAGGCGATGCAGGTGGCCATGAACACGCCGTTCCAAAGGGCCGAGCCCACGTCGAAGTTTGTCAGCAGGTTGGGGTTCAGGGCGATGATGTAGGCCATCGTCATGAACGTGGTCAGGCCCGCCAGAAGCTCTGTGCGGACGTTGGTGCCGTTCTCCCGCAGGCGGAACAGGTTTTCCATAGGATTCCCTCTTTTCTTTTTCAGATTTTCACGGTGGGGCGTTCACGGCGAACCTGCCAAAGTTCCGAAAACGCTGTCCGTACCCTTACTATACAGCATTTTGTCAAAAAACGCAAGGCCGATTTCACTGTCATTTGTGCTAAACATAAAAGGCTGACCTTTACACCCTGTTAGAAATTTCCTGTTTTACCCTATACCTCTGAATAGGGGCCTTGACAAATCTCCCGGAAAAAGATACATAATATGGTAGAACAGAAAGGAGTGTGATTCCATGCCTGAGTGCAAGGAGGAGAGAATCCGCCGGGAAGCGGAGCGGAAGCGGCGGGTGGTCGGCGCGGCCATGGGCCGGGAGGCGGCGGACCTGGTGCTGAAAAACGCGTCCTATGTCAATGTCTTTACAGGCGAGGTCTTGACGGCGGATATCGCCGTTGCGGAGGGCCTCATTGCGGGCGTAGGGTCCTACTCCGGCAGGGAGGAGCGAGACTGCACCGGCAAGCTGGTGCTTCCGGGCTTCCTGGACGCCCACATTCACCTGGAGAGCTCCCTGGTGGCTCCGGCAGAATTTACGAGGGCGGTGCTGCCCCACGGCACTACCACGGTGGTGACGGACCCCCACGAGATCGCCAACGTCCTGGGGGCGGACGGCATCGCCTACATGCTCCAGGCCACGGAGGGCCTGCCGGTAGACGTGCGGTTTATGCTGCCCTCCTGCGTCCCCGCCACGCCCTTGGATGAGTCCGGCGCGGCGCTGGAGCGGGGGGATCTGGACGGCTTCTACAGCCACCCCCGGGTTCAGGGCCTGGCGGAGATGATGAACTTTGTGGGCGTTCTGGCGGGAGACGAAAGCGTGCTGGAGAAGCTGGCGGCGGCGGATTTGGCGGACCGGCGGATCGACGGCCACGCGCCGGATCTGGCGGGAAACGGCCTGAACGCCTACATTGCCGCCGGGGTCCGCTCGGACCACGAGTGCCACGACCTGAAAGACGCGATTGCCAAGCTGGAGCGGGGGCAGTATATCATGATTCGGGAGGGCACCGCCGCCCGGAACCTGGAAGCTCTGGTCCCGCTGCTGAACGAAAAATACGCAAGCCGGTGCCTCCTCTGCACCGACGATAAGCACCCCGGCGACCTCTTGGAAACGGGCCATATCGACGCGATCATTAAGCGGGCCATAGGGTTGGGGGCGGACCCCATCGCGGCCGTGAAGGCGGCCACCCTCAATGCCGCCCAGTACTTCGGGCTGCACGACCGGGGAGCCGTTGCGCCGGGATACCTGGCGGACCTGGTGGTCATCGACGGTTTCCAGAGCTTCCGGGTGGAGGCGGTTTATAAGCAGGGAGCCTTGGCGGCGGAACACGGCGAAGCCAAGCCCTTCCCGGCTCCCGCCGTGGAGCCCCGGCTGACGGAGCGGGCCCACCATACCTTCCAGGTGCGGACCCTTACGGCAAAGGACTTCCAGAGCAGCGGCCCCCTGGGCGTGGTGGGTATGGTGGACGGTGAGATTACCACCCTGGATGCGGGCCGGGCCGAGGCGGCGGACGCCGCCCAGGATATTCTCCGGGCCGCTGTGGTGGAGCGCCACAAGGGCACCGGACACATCGGCCTGGGCTTCCTCCGGGGCTACGGCTTGCAATCCGGCGCGGTGGCTGCCAGCATTTCCCACGACTCCCATAACATCATTGTGGTGGGGGCCAGCGAGGAGGACTGCGCCGCCGCCGTGAACCGGGTGGTGGAGCTGAACGGGGGCATTGTGGTCTGGAACGGCGGCAGGCCCGCGGCGGAGGTTTCCCTGGCGATCGGGGGCATTATGAGCGATGAGCCCCTGGAGACGGTGAACGAGAAGCTGGAGGCCGCCAAGGCGGCGGCTTACGCCCTGGGGGTTAACCAGGGCATCGACCCCTTTATGACCCTGAGCTTCATGGCCCTGCCGGTGATTCCCACCCTGCGGATCACCACTCAGGGCGTGTTCGATGTGGGAAGTCAGAGCTATGTGTGACGGGCGGGAGCTGCCCGGCGGAAGCGGAAACCAGAAACGGAGGCGTCCTTTCAGGACGCCTCCGTTTTTTAGATCGCTGAGACCAAAATTATGCTTCCTCCGCGGGAGGGGTGTGGGGCTTCTCCGCCGCCGGAGGATTCTGGACGATGATCGTCTTGTCCTCTCCGCCTGCCAATCTGCCGCCCAGCATTCCGGCGATGAGGGACTTGACGTCCAGGCCCATGCCCTGGGTGATGCCCTCGGTGACCTGGGTGGTTCCGGTGACGATGTCTTCCAGCAGCTTGGCGCTGTTGCCGGAGCCGTACATGGTGATTTTGTCCACCTTGGACAGGGGTTCCGCCACGTTCCGGGCGATTTCCGGCAGGGCCTGCATGACCATCTCAATAACGGCGGCCTCGCCGTACTTTTTCATGGCCTCCGCCTTTTTGTCGATGCCCTCGGCCTCCGCCAGGGCCTTGGCCCGGATGGACTCGGCTTCCGCCTTGCCCACGGCGGCGATGCCCTCCGCCTCCTGCTCCTTGGCGAACTTTTGGGCCTCGGCGCTCTTGCGCTCCGCCTCGGCCTCCTGCTCCTGCTCATAGCGCTTGGCCTCCGCGTCCTTCTGCCGCTTGTAGAGGGCGGCCTCGGCCTCCTGCTGCAAGCGGTAGCGCTCCGCGTCCGCCTTGGCTCGGATTTCCGCCTCCAGCTTCTGCTTTTCCACCTCGACCTCGTACTGCTTCAGCTCCGCCTGGCGCTGGGTCTTGGCGATTTCCGCGTTGACCGTGGCGGTTTCGATGCTCTTGCGCTGCTCCTGGCTCTGGATTTCATAGGCGGCGTCCGCCTCGGCCTTTTTGCCGTCCGCCAGGATTTTCAGCTCCGCCCGCTTGATGTCCAGCTCCGTCTGCTTCTGGGCGATCTGGGTGTCCGCCAGAACCCGGGCCTCGTTGGACTCCCGTTCCGCCTCCGCCTGGGCGATGGCGATGTCCCGGTCCGCCTGGGCCTTGGCGATGGCGGCGTTTTTCTTGATGAGGCTTGTATTGTCCGCGCCCAGGTCTTTGATGAGCCCGTTTTCGTCGGTGACGTTTTGGATGTTGCAGGAGAGGATTTCGATGCCCAGCTTGTCCATGTCCTTGCTGGCTTTCTGCATGACCTGGTCGGAGAAGGAATCCCGGTCCGTGTTGATTTCCTTCAAGGACAGCGTGCCGATGATCTCCCGCATATTGCCCTGGAGGGAGTCCTGGAGGTCCCGGGTGATCTCCTCCGGGCGCTTGTTCAGAAAGTTCTTGGCCGCCAGCTTGATGCCCTCCGCGTGGGGGGAGATGCGGACCTTTGCCACGGCGTCCACATTGACGTTGATAAAGTCGCTGGTGGGGACGGACTGCTCGGTTTTGATGTCCACCGTCATCTGCCCCAGGTACAGCCGGTCCATGCGCTCGAAGAAGGGAACCCGGATTCCGGCCCGGCCGATGAGGACCTTGCTCTCCTTTTTCAGGCCGGAGATGATGTACGCCTGATCGGGTGGGGCCTTGACGTAGCCGGTCAGGATGATGGCCAGCACCACTACCACGGCCAGGATGATGGGAAGCAGGGACAGGATGTTGTCAAGCATTTAGAACTCCTCCTTTCAAAATAGACACAATCGGTTTTCTATATAAAACAAGCCGGAACGAAGGGACGGTGTTCCCGGCGACTTGGAATTTTCTCAGGCCTCCGGCCCCGCGCCTCCCGGGACGTCCCCCCGCAGGGCGGCCAGGCGTTCCAGGGCGGTTACCTCCGCCTCCAGGTTCCGCCGGGTTTGCTCCCGCCGGGCCCGCCCGCCGCCGGAGAGGACCTGGGACACGACGCCCACGGCCCGGAGGCACAGCGCGGCCTTCCCGGCGGGGTCCTCGCCGCCTTGCTCCGCCCGGCCCAGCTCCTCCAGGGTCAGCTCCAGGGTTTGGAGGTAGTGGGCCTCCACCCGGGCCTTCGTCGGGCCGTCCAGCGCGTCATAGTGCCGGGCGATCAGGGACTCCAGGCCTTCAAGGGCCGTGAGGACGTAAGGCGTTTCCACCGGTGCCGCGGCCCGCCGTATCCGCGCCTGTACGGTGCCGGCGCTCCCGGGAATCTGGGCGGAGGAAGCCCAGAAACGCTGCATCACGGAGGGGAGCCCGTCGAACTTCCGGGAGACGGCGGCAAGCCTTTGCTCATAGGGGGCGAACGCTCCGGCGTCTCCTCCGGTCCAGGATTTCATAGCGGGAATCAGGGCGCTTCGAAGGTCCCGAAGGTCCTCCGCGATATCCGCGAGGCCGTCCAGGTACTCGTCCAGGACGCTCAGGTCCTTTGTTTCCAGGATTTCAGCGTTCCTGGCGGAGAACAGGGTCCTGGCGGAGCCGGTAATCCCGGCGGCCTTGTCCTTGAGCTCGTCGCCGCACAAAAGCCGGATGCGCTCCATGGAAAGCCCCGTAATGGAAGAGGGCACGGCGGTGTGGACGGCGGTCAGGGACTGCCGGATTTCGGCGCACAGGGCCTCCAGCCGTTCCCGCTTTTCCATGAGGGGGGAGAGCGCTTCCTCAAGGGCTTCCTCTTCGCGGGGCCGCCCCCGGCGGGACTGGGAGCCGTAAGGCTCCGCCGTAATTTCAAAGGGGATGCGCTTTTCTCTGCCGACTTTGGTGGCAAAAATGGTAAAGGCGGTGGTCATGCTAAGCCCCATTTCCCTGCAAGCCTGTTCCATGCATTTCTTCACGTTTTCGTCCATGCGAAAGTTTACCATAACCTGTGCCATGAAAGTCACTCCCTTCAGCACATCTCTATTATAGCATTTGTAAAGCAAAATGCAATATTTTTCTTTACAATGGCTGGAAAATTTTTGGAGACACGGAGATTCCGCCGGGCCGCGTCCCTGGCATTCCGTCCGGCTCCCGGCGCCGCGGGGGAAAAGGGGGAACGGACGTTTTCCGGAATATTGCAATCCCACGGCGCGGCATATATAATGGAAAGAAGTTCAAGCCGGTCTGAGGAAACCGATTTTGCGGGACAGGCGTTGCGCCTGAGAGGGAGGCTGTACGGAATGAGTCAAAAGAAATCCGGGCCGCGGAGTCAGTATGACGCGGTTTCAAAGCTGCTTTTGTTTTGTGTTCCTTTGGCGCTGGGCATGGCGGGCTTTCAGTGCGCCGGAGGCGTGCGGATGGCGGACGCCCTGTATTCCTGCGTGTGTATGTACGTGCTGGGATACCAGACCACGCCGCCGAACCTCTGGGTGGAGCTGGCCAGGTGGACCGCGCCTCTGGCCACCGCCGGAGCCGCCGTGCTGCTTCTCACCACGCTGCAGGTGCGGGTTCGGAACCTGTGGTGCTACCTGCGGGGAGGCAGCGTGGCGGTGTACGGCCCGGAGGAGGAGCGGGAGGACCTGCTGGAGGAGCTGGGCCGGTCCGGCATAGAGGGCCGGGACCGCTTTGTCGGAGCCCATAATTATATCCTCTTAAACAGCGAAGAGGAGAACTTCCAGTTTTATGTTTCCAACAGGCGGAAGCTGCAAAAAAGGCGGGTCTACTTGAAATGCCGGTCTCTTCCGGCGGAGTTCGCCGCCAGTGAAAACCTGTATCTCTTCTGCCCGGAGGAGGCCGCGGCCCGGCTGTTCTGGAAAGAGAAGGGGCTGTACGGCGTGTCCAAGCGCTGCGGCCACCGGCTGCGGATTGTGCTTCTGGGGTTTGGAAGCCTGGGCGAGGAGGTCCTGCGCTACGGACTGCTGGACAACATTTTCGCCCCGGAGCAGCGCATCGAATACCATATTTTCGGGGACGGCGCCGCGTTCGCCGCCACCCATACGCAGTTGCCCTCCATAGAGGACCCCGTGATTTTCCACGCGGAACCCTGGTATGAGAGCGTGGATCTGCTGGAGGGGGCGGCGGCGCTGCTCGTCCTGACACAAGAGAATCCGCTCAGGCTGGTACGGGACCTCCTGCTGGCCACCCGCTTGCCGGAGATCGACGTATTTGCCGCCGACGACGCGGAGGCGGAGCTGCTGGCCGGACACAAGCGGCTGAACGTGTTCCCCTGGCGGCGGGAGGCGCAGAGGGCGGAGAATATTCTGCGGGACAAGCTCTTCGGCCGGGCGAAGCAGCTTCACATGTATTACGTCCGCAAGTACGGCAGAGGCCAGGCCGCCGGAGGCCAGGCCGCCGGAGCGGACCAGGAGTGGCGGAAGCTGGACGCGTTCACCCGCTATTCCAACGTCAGCGCGGTGGATTACCATGACATCCGCCTCCAGATGCTGGCCGCCCAGGGAATTTCTCCGGATGGGGCCGGGATTCCGCCGGATGTTCTGGAGAAGCTGGCCGAGCTGGAGCATATCCGCTGGTGCCGCTACCACTATCTGCACAACTGGAGATACGGCGTTCCGGATAACGGCCAGAGGAAGGACCCGGTCCTGCGGCTGCATATTGCCTTATGTCCCTATGAGGAGCTGACGGAAACGGATAGGGAGAAGGACCGGGAAGGCGTGCGGGCGCTTTTTGAGCTGGACCTGAACGGCTGGAAATAAGAGGAGAGGCGGAGGATGCGCGTGGGAAAACGGGGCGAAGACACGGGGAAGCGGCGGTACGACGCGTTTATCTCGTACTGCCACGGCGGGAAGGACTCAAAGCTGGCGGAGCGCCTTCAGGTCCTGCTGGAAAGTTACCGCCTGCCAAAGAGCGAAAAGCGCCTTCGGGTGTTTCGGGACAATACGGAGCTGACGGCCGGCAGCGATTTGGGCGGCGAGCTCCGGGAGGCGCTGGAACGGTCCCGCTATTTGATTTCCGTCTGTTCGGAGAAAACCAAGGACTCCCAATGGTGCATGGAGGAGATCCGGCAGTTTAAGGAGCTCCACCGGGGAAGCACGGAAAACATCCTGATTCTCCTCACATCGGGGACGCCGGAGACGGCTATCCCGGAGCCCCTGCGGACCAACGGGAAGGGAGGAAAGCTGGAGCCGCTGTATGTGGACGTCCGGGGCGGGACCCTGCGGGAGAGCCTGCGGACGCTTAAGTCGGAGTATTACAAGCTGGCCGCCGCGCTTTTGGAGTGCGGCCTGGACGACCTGCTCCAGAGGAACCGGAGGCGGCGGCGCAGGCGGACCGCCGCTGCGGCCGCGGGAGCGTTTGCGCTGCTGAGCACGGTGCTGGCGGTGGTGTCCGTATTCGCCTACCGCACCTGGATTTCTGAAAATCAATACCGGCTGATGCTGGCGGGAAATTTTGCCCAGGAGGGCGCCCGCCGGAACGAGGCGGGAGAGCCCCAGGAGGCGCTGGCGAATTACAGCCGGGCGCTGTCCCTGGACGCGGACCAGTCCACCGCCAAATCGGGAGCCGCCCTTCTGCTGCAGGACCGCCTTTGGCCCGTGCTGGAGGAGAAGCTGTCCGGCCGGGTGTGGGACGGGCGCTTCCTGCCCCTTCCCCAGGCGGCGGCGGGGGACCCGGAGAGCGGATATTATTTCACCCGGAGCCGGGAACAGAGCTTTGTAATCGACGGGGCCGGGAAGAAGGTGGAGGAGCTGGGCCCGGATTTTCAGAACCTCCAGGGGATTTCCGGCGGGTGGTGGACCTTCCTGGGAGAGGACGCCCTGCGTTTTTACCACCCGGAGACGGGACAGAGGAGGGTCCTGCCGTATCCCACGGAGTCCAGCGCCGGGTGCGGCATGGAATACGCGGACTTCCTGGGAAAGGGCCCCAGGGCCCGGACGCTGCCGGACGGGCGGGCCGTCGCGGCCTATCTGGGAATGGTGTACCTCTACGGCTTCGACCAGCAGGGCCGAGCGGCGGAGCTCGGGCGGGCGGACCTGGCGGACGCGTTCCCCGTGGACGCGGGCTATCAGGGCATTTCCGATTCCAGTGAAATCTGGCTGTCGGAGGACGGCGGCCTGGCGCTGGTTTCCAGCTACGCCAGCGCTGCGGTGTACGACACCGCCCGGCTGGAACTGAAAGCCTCCGTGAGCAAGTACCGCTATGGACTGATGGGGGCGGACATCGGCCGGGGCGGCCGGTGCTTCGCGCTGGCCTACGGAAATCCTTACCGCATCGACCGGATGAATCCCGGAGGCATGTTTGAGGTCTGGTCCACAGACGGGACCTGCCTGTTTTCCTCTCCCGCCTATGAGAAGGAGGCCTTCCTGGGGACGGCGTTCCATCCTGAGGATGAGGACATTCTGCTGGTCTGGAGCGCCGGAGCGGTCCATATCTGGAACTGGAGAGAGGGGAGGGAAATCGCGGCCCCCATACGCAGAAGCGCCGTGAGCGGCGCCTGCTTCGGAGAGGACGGCGCTGTTGTGGTGGAAGACGGAGAAGGGACCGCCGCCTATGCGCTGATCGGGCCGGTGGGGGAGGACGCCGTGTCATTGCCGGAGGAATGCGCCCTCCCCATGATATTAAAGCAGCACTACCTGGAGGCGGAGGGGCCGGAGGGCATGACGGCGGCCATCCGAAGCGGGAAATTGGTCCTCCTGGCCGCGGGCGGAGAGGAGCTGGCGGCGGCGAAGCTGCCCGCCATGGCTGAGCGCACCGCCCTTTCCCCGGATTTTCAGACGGTCTATCTTTACAGCCATTATGCCCCGGTCCTCATAAAGGCGGCGGCGGACTTCCAGGCGGGAACGCTGGGGGAACTCCGGCAGCTGGACGCGGGAGGGGAAACCATCCTCGGCCTTTGGTGCGGGAACGACTGGGCGGCGGTGGAAACCGGGTCCAGAGCGGTGCTGCTGTTTGACGGGGCGGGGGAGCAGATTGGCCGGATTGTGCCGGAGCGCCAGGGAAATATTGCCGCCGTGCGGATGGACGGGGAAAAGGAGCATATGGTTCTCATACAGGAGACCGCCGGAGGGGCGGCGGACAGCTTTCATGTGGAAAAAGGCGGGGCGGTGGAAATCTGGGACGTGCCGTCGGGAAAGCTGCTGGACGCATTTACGGCGGACGGCGGGGGAATCGACGCCGCGGGAATTCTGGAGGACGGCTCCCTTGCCTGGAGCGCCGGAGGGGAAACCCTTGTCCGGCGGCTGAGGGTTCCACCGCCGGACGAAACGGCCCTGGCCTTCCTGGAGAACCTGGGCTGCCTGACCCTGGACGGGCGGCAGGAGCTTGTCCCTAAGGTCCCCGGCGGTTCCGGCTTCCAGGTAGGAAACTGGTCGGGTCTGGGAGACTGGGAAAAGGCGCGGTATTTCCAGGAGGAGCCGCCTCTGGAGGATTCCGGCCTGGCGGCGCTGGCCTCCGCCGGGGATTTGGGGAGCGAAGAGTGGTTCGGCCGCTGCGACGATCTCTGGCGGCGGCTTTTGGCGGGAGAGGAAGCGTTCGGCCCTGTAGAATTGGACGGCCTATACAGCGTCTGCGAAAAGGCGGCGGAAAACAGCGGAAGGCTGGATTGCCTGAAACCGGGTCTGGAAGCGTATATCGAGCTGACTCTGCGGCTGATTCAAGGAGCCGGCGATTCGGAGGTTGTGTCCGCGTTCGACATCAAAATGCTGGAGACGCTGGCGGCCACGACGGCCTATGATGGGACGATTGCCCAGGCCTGCCGGGATATAGCAAGCCTGTCGGGCGGCGGGACGGCGGACAACGGAATCGAGGGCTATGCGGATATGATGGCCTACAGTGCGGGGTATTTTGAGCTGCTGGCGGATGCGCTTACCGGGAATGGCTATGAGGCGGCGCGCGCTTTGGCGGAGTTTTGTTCCAGCCGCCCGGCGCTGGAGCTCTATCAGGTCACGCCGCTGACGCTGGTCCGCTTGTACGAGGGGGATTCCCAGGCCGCCGCCGGAACAGTCTCCGCCTGGCTGGAGGACTGCGGCGCCCGGATGCCGGGAAACCGGGACGTGTGGCTGGACCAGATTCAATGCGGCCATCTTTTTTACGGTGCCCTGGTCCAGCGGGGAGAGATTGACGCGGCTGTTTGGGAGAATTACCTCCTCCGGCTTGACGTCTCGTGAGGGAAGCCTCCGAATTGGTATTGAGAAACGGGGATTCCTGTGCTATTACTTCCGGGCTGAAAGGTCGGAGGTAACATGTGCCATGTTTTGCGGTTGCCGCTGTTTACAGCGGCAACCGCAAAACGGCTTGAATAATATACTGCTGAGTCGGCTTGTCCGTGGACAAGATTCCCTTCATGTGGTATGATAGCCCGCAGAAAGGAGGTGACCGCTGTGCTCACACTGGAGGATTATCTGTTTCAATTTACAGTTTCCCTGCTCTCCCACGCCGTCCTGGTGGTCTATCTGTTTGTGATTATGGACGCGCGGGGCCGGCGGGTGGTGAGAAAGCTGCCCGTCCTGCTGCTCTCCCCGCTGCTGGCCACCCTGCTGGATGCGGCTTTGTATGCGCGCTTTCCCGACCACTATGTGGTCCGTTACTGTGCGTTCTCCTGTGCCATCCTGCTGATGTGTACCCTGTGGATTCGGTGGGCGTGGCGGACCGGGTTCTGGCACGCCTTTGCCGCCGCGTGCATGGCGGGCATGTTCCAGGTGGCCGCGTCCGGCCTGGCCCAGATATTGCTTCTGGACAGCGAGATCCCGTACACGGCGTTGATCTCCGTCTATGGCGCTGTGGCGCTGGTCTCCGCCGCGCTGCTGCACCGGCTCCGCTTCGGGCGCTGGTTCCGCCTTCTGCTGGCGGACAGCTCCGTCCAGCGCCGCATGGCCCTGTTCTTCTTTGGCCTGGAGGCGGCCATGGAGTCATTCTCTCTTTTACAGGAGGGAATCCAGCCGGAATATCTGGTTCCCTACTACGCGCTTGTGCTGGTGATGGCGGGGCTGGCGGTGGGGCTGGTCATTTACCTGTCTCAGCGGCTGGACGCCTCCCAGAAGATGGAAGTCCAGCGGGACGTCATTGCCCAGCAGCAGCTCTATGAGCGGGATTTGGAGGCGATCCAGCGGGAGGTGCGGGCGTTCCGTCACGACTACAAGAATTTGCTGGCAGGGCTGTCTGAACAGGCTGGGAAAGGAGAATTGGATGAACTTCGGGCCTCCTTGTCCCAACTGGACGCGGGTTTTGACCAGCACATCGGAGAGAGGATACAGGCATCCGTCCATCTGGGCAATGTGAGAGTCCCCCAGGTGCGCAGCCTCCTGCTGTCCAAGCTGGCAGCCATGAGAGAAAAGAAAATCGACTGCCGCCTGGAGGCGCTCTACCCTGTGGAGCGTATCGGAATGGACCCGTGGGACTTTACCCGCTGTCTGGGTATTCTGCTGGACAACGCCGCCGAGGCCGCTTTGGAAGCGGAAACGCCCTGGGTGGAGATTGTTCTGCTGTCTCAAAAGGAGAGGCTGTCTCTGCGGGTGTCCAACCCCTACAATGGGGCCATCGACCCGGATAGAATCTGGACGGAGGGCTTTTCCACCAAGGGAGAGGGCCGGGGATTGGGACTGCCCAGCTACCAGCGGATGTTGGCAGACTACCCCCATGCGGCGGCATCCACAAGCTGGGCGGACGGCGTATTTGTCCAGGAATTGACGGTGGAGGAAAAAGCATGATTCCGATCTATCTCTGTGACGATGAAGAAAGTGTCCGCCACCAGCTCAAAACCGCTCTGGAGTGGAAGATCTTCATGGAGAACTACGACATGAAAGTGGTATGCGCCGCGTCTGCCGCCCAGGAACTGCTGGAAACAGCCCGGGACACCCGCCGAGGCGTCTACTTCCTGGACGTGGATTTGAAGGATGGAGCGTGGGACGGCTTTACGCTGGGGCGGGAACTGCGGCGGCGGGACCCTCATGGCACACTGGTCTACATTACCAGCTATGGCGATCTGGCCTGGAAAACCTTCCAATACCATTTGGAGGCATTCGACTACATCGTGAAGGAGGGAGAGCAGACCGGCCCTGCCATCACCCGCTGCCTGGAGGCGGTCCACGCCCGCTTATTGGACGAGCGCCATGACCCGGCAGAGATGTTCTCTTTACGAACGGGTGATGACATTCCCCTGGCCGGTATCTTGTTTTTTGAGGCCGCTCCCAAAGCTCACCATGTATATCTTCATACGGCGGACAGCCGTCTGGATTTCGTGGGCAGTTTGAACGAGCTGGAAAAGGAACTGGACGGACGGTTTGTCCGGGTCCACCGGTCCTTTCTGGCGGCGTGGGACAAAATTGAGGCAGTGGACGGAAAGGGAAATCAAGTCCGGGTGGGCGGCAGAATGTGTTTGCTGTCCCGAACCGGAAAAGCCGAATTGAAGAAGAAACTGAGAGGGAGCTTTTGAGGCTCCCTCTTTGTTTTTGCCGCTCAGGAACAATTTGTGCCGTCCAGGAAGATTGGCCCACAGCGGGGCCGCATTGTGCTATTCTTCTGTTCACAGACAGGCGGGATGCGAAGGGGGGGACCGCTATGGCAAAGGACCGTTTTGTGGAAGTTTACTCCCAGGGAGTTACCAATGTGGAAAAAATTATCGTGGACACCCAGACCGGCGTGAATTATGTGCTGGCCTCGTCCGCACTGACTGCGGGTTGCGGCATGAGCATCCTGGTGGACGCCGACGGCAAGCCCATCGTCACCCCCGTTGACTAGGCCCTGTTTGAAAAATGGCAAAACACAATTACTCCCGCCTGTCCGCGCCAAACATGAACTGGAACGATTTGGAGGTATACACCATGTCAAAAGAAGTCCGGAGATTCACCCAGGAAGCCGGATACCAGCCCCTGGCGGATCGCTGCATCATTGTCAAATACGCCCCGAAAAACCTGAGCGAACAAATTCCGGCGTTTTTTAAAGCGGAATTTTATGTTCTCCAGATGTGTGAACACGAGATCGTCCTGCTCCCCTTCAACCGCGCATGGCACTACCTGCGCAAAGACGTATCCTTGGTCCTTCCTTATGGGGACATCCAGTCAGTGGAGCTGGAAGACGTTAAGTTCAATACCGTTATCACCATCCGCACCAGGTCGGACACCATCCGCCTGACCGCCCAGCAAGCAGCGTTGAGCGGCCTGCGGTGTTCCGGCCGCTACGCCGTCTTGTATGCCGGCAGCCTCAGAAACTGGCACAAGGAAAATCTGGATGGTACTCTGAAAGCACTAACCGAATTAGGAAATAACTGAAACTGAATTGACGGTGAGAGTGCCGGTATTAATTGTGTAAGTATCGCAAAAGTGAATTGTGGACACAAAGACGCCAATGGATAACGGAATATAAAAACCCGTTGGATACCTGGCATGTGGTGGGTGCGCCCCTGAATGTGGTCTGAGGCAATGGCAGCATCGAAAACTTGGATGCTGATATTGCTTTCGGTAAATGTCAAGAAGAATTTAGACATACCCCCTAGGGGTATGCATGTGAACGTAACACAAGAATCGTCCTGGCAGAGCTGCTGCGGTCGGGGGAATGTGTTACAGACCGCACGGCGGGGACGAAAGGAATAAGGAGCCCCGGCCATGGGCCGGGGCGGTCGCACAATAACAGTTGGATGGCTTGTCCGACTGTCCATTTTCAATATACAACTTGCCTTTTGGGGATCTTGCGAAAAAGTGCTTGCAATTTCTAAGAGACTGTGATATCCTATTCAGGCTACAAAGGGCGGTCCTCTGCCGCGCGCGGAGAAACACGCAGAAAAGCGGGCAAGAACGCCTATTAAACAGGAGGAAATATCCATGGATCTCATCAAGGAACTGAACAAAGAGGCGCTGGGTAAGGAGACGCCCAAGGTGCAGATTGGCGACACCGTCCGTGTCCATGTGAAGGTCAAGGAAGGCTCCCGGGAGCGTATTCAGGTCTTCGAGGGCACCGTCATCGCCAAGAAGCACGGCGGCATCGAGGAGACCATCACCGTCCGCCGTATCTCCTATGGCGTAGGTGTGGAGAAGGTGTTCCCCATCCACTCCCCCTCCATCGACAACATCCAGGTCGTCCGCAACGGTTCCGTCCGCCGGGCCAAGCTGTATTACCTGCGGGGCCGCGTGGGCAAGGCCGCCAAGATCAAAGAAAAGCTGTAAGCAAACAAAAGAGAGGCGCAGGCCTCTCTTTTCGTTTGTCTCCCGGAGTGGGAAAACGGGCCGCTTCCCAGCGGCGCGAGGGTAAGCGCGCTTTTGTCCCGGCGGATGCGGCTGCCGGGCGTCAATCATAGGGCTTGCGGCGGGAACCTATGGACTTTTTTCTGACACATCCGGGGATTCTGTGGTATTATCGTACCGGAAACCAAGGAGGAACGCGGAATGCTTCACTTACTTCTGGCAGTTATCTATATCTCATTTATCAGCCTGGGCCTGCCCGACGCGCTGCTGGGATCGGCCTGGCCGTCTATGTACGGCGAATTCGGCGTTCCGGTCTCCTGCGCGGGGGCCGTGTCCATGATTATCGCGGTTGGGACGATTATATCCAGCCTGCAAAGCGACCGGCTCACCCGGAGGCTGGGGGCCGGGAAGGTAACGGCCGTCAGCGTGGGCATGACGGCGGCGGCGCTTTTCGGCTTTTCCGCCAGCCGGTCTTTTCTCCAGCTCTGCCTTTGGGCGGTTCCCTACGGCCTGGGGGCGGGGAGCGTGGACGCGGCGCTGAACAACTACGTGGCCCTTCACTTTGCCAGCCGCCATATGAGCTGGCTCCACTGCATGTGGGGCGTCGGGGCCTCTCTGGGGCCGTATGTCATGGGGTACGCCCTGACCGGCGGAGGGGGCTGGAATCTGGGTTACCGCTATATCGCCCTGCTGCAAATCGTGCTGACCTTGTTTTTGCTGCTGAGCCTCCCCCTGTGGAGGACTCCGGCGGGCGGCGGAACGGAAGCGGACCCGGGACCGGCAATGACCCTGGGGCAAATCCTCCGAATCCCCGGCGCGAAAGCCGTTATGGCGGCGTTTTTCTGCTACTGCGCCATAGAGCAGACCGCCGGGCTGTGGGCCAGCAGCTATCTGGTTTTGCAAAAGGGCGTTCCGGCAGAGACGGCGGCGGGCTACGCCAGCCTGTTTTTCGCCGGCATTACGGTTGGCCGGGCCCTGAGCGGCTTTTTGACCATGAAGCTGAGCGACAGCCGGATGATCCGGCTGGGGCAGGGGATTATCGCGGCCGGAACCGCCGCCCTTTTGCTGCCCCTGGGGGAACGCGCCGCCCTGGCGGGACTGATTTTCATCGGCCTGGGCTGCGCCCCCATTTACCCCTGCATCATCCACTCCACGCCGGACCATTTCGGCGCGGAGAAATCCCAGGCCGTCATTGGCGTTCAGATGGCCAGCGCCTACGCGGGCACTTGCTTGATGCCGCCCCTGTTCGGCCTGATTGCCAATCACATTACGGCGTCTTTGTTCCCCGTTTATCTGCTGGCCCTATGGGCCCTGATGGTGCTGGCCTATGAGACGCTGCTGAGGAGCGGCGGAAAGGGCGCTTGACGGGGGAGGGCCCGGGGAAACGAAAACCGGCGCGGCTTAGGCCGCGCCGGCTTTTATGATCAAGAGGAGCCTGCCTTTGCCGGAGGCTTAGGCCAGCCAGCTGAAAAAACCGCGGGATTCCTCTCCGCCCTCCAGCAGGATACCGGCGGCTTCCAGCATCTGGGCCGCGTCGGCCCGGGTCACCGCCTGTTCCATGGACTGGCTTCCAAAGCTCCCGGCGGAGAGGACGCTGACGGCCTCCATGTTCCCCACGGCCTGGGCCGCCCAGGAGGGGGCCGCGCTCCGGTCCGCATACCACACGTCCAGGTCCACGTCCCCCAGATCCAGCACCCGGTCCAGGATGGTGGCGGCCTCGTTGAAGGTGACGGTCTCGTCCCCCCGGAAGGCTACGCCCTCGGCGGTGGAGATGCCCCGGATGATGCCGTCCGCCGCCCCGGCGGCGGCGTAGGCTTTGGCCCAGGTGGGAATGACGGGGTCGTCACAAAAGCCCGTCATGGTGACGCCGGTGACCTTCCGGCCCGCCGTCTCCAGGGCCATGGCGAGAAATTCGCTGCGGCTTACCGGCTGGTCCGGCTGGAAGTAGTAGGAATCCCCAATCTTCCCGCCGGTAAAGACGCCCTTTTCCGCCAGGGTTTGGGCGGCCCGGGCGGCGGGGCTGTCCTTGGTGTCGGCATAATTCACGCCGGAGCGGGTTTTGTCGATGGTCACCGTAACTTTGGCGGGGGCCGAGACGTGGCCCTGGCTGTCCGTGGCGGTGTAGGTGAAGTGGTCAGTGCCGGTGGCGCCCTCGTCCGGGGTGTAGGTGAAGCCGTCCCCTTCAATGACGGCCACGCCCTTCCGGGGCTCGTCCGCCAGAGCAAAGGTCATCTCGTCCCCCTCCGGGTCCGAGGCCAGGAACTGGCCCTGGCCGGGGATGCCCCGGTAAGTCCGGATTTCCAGGTCCCAGACCTGGGGCGCACCCTCCGGGGAGGCCTCTTCAGCCTTCTTGCCGAACAGCGCTGAGGCGCTGCCGGTCAGCAGCACCGCCGTCAGTGCCAGCAGGGCGGCGGCTCGTGTCAGTTGGTGCTTCATAGGAAAATCATCCTCCTGTATGAATTGGTACGGGAGTAGTGTTTTCCCATTCTTTGAAATTATGCGAAAAACCACCGTCCCGCTTGTCGAAAAAGCATTTTCGACAAGCGGGACAAGTTTTCAGAACTTCATAAAAAGTTCTGAAAACTTTGAATTTAAATGGTGCGGGGAACCCCTCCTGGGTTCCCCGCACACACCCTTCCTTCCCGTTGATGAAGTCTTCCGCTAGCGCAAAGGCGACCTTGCCACCCGGCGCATCTCCGGCGAGCGCTTCTTGATGCCCGACACCACCCCCATGGCCATATACAGCGTCAGGACGGAGGACCCTCCATAGCTGAAAAAGGGCAGCGTAATGCCGATGGTGGGCATGACGAAAAGGCACATGCCGATGTTGATGACGGTCTGGAAAATCAGGATGGAGGCCATGCCCACGCAGACATAGCGGTAGAAGGGGGTCCGGGCTTTCCGGGCCACCAGCAGGATGCGGAGGATGATGGCCAGCAGCAGCAGCATGATGGCAAGGCAGCCGAAAAGGCCCAGCTCCTCCCCCGCCACGGAGAAAATCAGGTCCGTCTGCTTGGCGGGAAGGGAGGTGCTGCCGCTCTGGGTCTGGCTGCCGTTCAGATAGCCCTGGCCCCAGAGCCCGCCGGAGCCGATGGCCAGCAAGCTCCGGGTCTGCTGCCAGCCCACTCCCTGGGGATCGAAGCTGTGGTCGAAAAGGACGATGAAGCGGTTCAGCATGTATTTCATGTCCTTCGGCACCAGGTCCAGCAGCAGCACGGCGGCGATGACCCCGCCGACTCCGGAGAAGAGCAGCAAAAACCACCGCAGGGCAAAGCCCGCCACAAAGGCCATGCACAAAAAAATGAACACAAACACCAGGCCGTTGCCCATGTCGTGGGAAACCACGAAGTACAGCCCGCAGAGGCCGAGGGTGTGGGCGGCCACAGCGAAGGCGGAGGAGAAGGATTTCACGTCCTCCTTCTCCTGCCAGAGCCATTCGATCTGTTTGGCAAGCAGCAGGACGAAGGTGATTTTCACCACCTCCGCCGGGCCGATCTGGAAGGGGATGCCGGGGAATTTCAGCCAGGCCCGGTTGCCGGTGCCCCCCGCTACGCCGAAGGGCGTCCGCAGCAGGAGGATGAAGCCCACGTTGAAAGCCAAAATCCATTTCCACTTCCGGGTGATGGATTCCAGGTCCAGCATGGAGAAAAAAATATAAACGCAGACCCCCAGGCCCAGGGCCGCGCACTGGGTGATCATCCGCCGCAGTCCCTTGGAGGGGTCCAGATACCGGGTGGCGCTGAATACCAGGACGATGCCGTACAAAGTGGCGGTGCTGCAAAGGCCCAGCAGCACCAGGTCGGCCTGCTGGATGAAGTCTGCCAGGGTGTCTTTCAATCGGTTCAGCATGATACGCTCCTTGAAATCTGGTCTTGTACTACAACAACATATTCTACCATACATGAAAAAACCTGTAAACGCCGGAAAATTTCTTTTTACACTTTATTTAATTTGTGGTATACTGAATCGACCTTACAAGAAAGGAGGCCCGCCTGTGGACTACGTTTCCCACAGCGAGGCGGAGACCGAGGCCCTGGGCCGCCGCCTGGCCGCCGTCCTGGCCCCCGGGGCCGTGGTGGCCTACCGGGGAGATCTGGGGATGGGAAAGACGGCCTTCACCCGGGGCCTTGCCCGGGGGCTGGGCTATGAGGGCCGGGTGACCAGCCCCACCTTTACCATTGTCAACGAATATGAGGGCGGGGGGCTGCCTCTGTTCCACTTCGACATGTACCGCCTGGAGGACGCGGGGGACCTCTTTGACATCGGCTGGGAGGATTACCTGGACCGGGGGGGCGTGTGCGCCGTGGAGTGGAGCGAACGGGTGGAGGAGGCCCTGCCGGAGGACGCGGTAACCGTCTCCTTTGCCCGCTGCCCGGAAGAGGAAAACTGGCGGGTCATTGCCATGGAAGGAGTGGGGCCGGTATGAGAATTTTGGCTCTGGAGACCGCCGCCAAGGCCGTCTCCGCCGCCGTCACCGAGGAGGGGAAGGTGCTGGCCTCCGCCTATCAGGACACAGGGCTGACCCACAGCCGGACCCTGATGCCCCTGGTGGAGCTGCTGCTGCGCAATACGGATATGACGGCGGCGGACCTGGACGTGATTGCCGTCTCGGCGGGGCCGGGGTCCTTTACCGGCGTCCGCATCGGCGTTTCCGCCGCCAAGGGACTGGCCTGGGCGGCGGACAAGCCCTGCGCGGCGGTGTCCACCCTGGCGGCCCTGGCCAGGAATGTGGCGTTTTTGGACGGGCTCATCGTCTGCGCCATGGACGCCCGGCGGCAGCAGGTCTACAACGCCCTCTTCGAGGCAAAGAACGGACGCCTCACCCGGTTGACGGAGGACCGGGCCATCGCCCTGGCGGAGCTGGCGGAGGAGCTGCGAAGCGACCCCAGGCCCAAGACCGTCCTGGGGGACGGAGGGCGGATGACCTATGACTTTTTGACGGCGGCGGGGGTGCCCTGCCGCCTGGCCCCGGCCCATCTGGTGAAGGAAAACGCCGTGAGCGTTGCCCTGGAGGCGGAGGATATCGCCCGGGCGGGCGGCCTGGTGACGGCCCAGGAGCTGGCTCCGGTGTACCTGCGGCCTCCCCAGGCCGAGAGGCTGCGGCGGGAGAAGCAGGGCGGCTGAATATGCTTGGCTTTGGAAATTTCAAATAGAAGGAGCGTTTTTATGAACGGAAAAGTACACGTCATGGACCACCCCCTGGTTGCCCACAAGCTGACGATTCTCCGGGACAAGAACACCAGCGTCAAGGACTTCCGGGAGCTGGTTTCCGAGATTGGCATGCTGATTACCTACGAGGCCACCCGGGATCTGCCCCTGACCACCTGCGAGGTGGAAACCCCCATCTGCAGGACCACCGCCCCCATGCTCAAGGGGAAAAAGTTCGCCGTGGTGCCCATCCTCCGGGCGGGCCTGGGGCTGGTGGACGGCGTTTTGCGCATGGTGCCCTCCGCCCGGGTGGGCCACATCGGCCTCTACCGGAACGAGGAGACCCTGGAGCCGGTGAAGTACTTCTGCAAGATGCCCAAGGACGTGGCGGAGCGGGACGTGCTCATTGTGGACCCCATGCTTGCTACCGGCGGCAGCGCCGAGGCGGCCATCGGCTTCATGAAGGAATACGGCTGCACCACCATCAAGCTGATGGTCCTCCTGGCCGCGCCGGAGGGCATCGCCCGCATCCAGAAGAGCCACCCGGACGTGGACATCTACTGCGGCGCGGTGGATGAAAAGCTGAACGAGAGCGGCTACATTGTCCCTGGCCTGGGGGACGCGGGAGACCGGATTTTCGGAACGAAATAAGAGACAAGCCCTCCGGCAAATGGGCCGGAGGGCTTTCGTTTTCCGTTTACAGCACCTTGCTGAGAAAATCCTTCAATCTGGGATGCTTGGGATTCCCAAAGAGCTCCGCCGGAGGCGCTTCCTCCAGCACCTTCCCGCCGGCCATGAACAGCACCCGGCTGCCCACCTCCCGGGCAAAGCCCATCTCGTGGGTCACCACCACCATGGTCATGCCGTCCCGGGCCAGCTCCTTCATCACGTCCAGCACCTCGCCCACCATCTCCGGGTCCAGGGCGGAGGTGGGCTCGTCGAAGAGCATCAGCTGGGGCTTCATGGCCAGGGCCCGGACGATGGCCACCCGCTGCTTCTGCCCACCGGAGAGCTGGCTGGGATAGGCGTCGGCCTTGTCCGTCAAATCCACCCGCTGCAAAAGGCTTCCCGCCAGCTCGTCGGCCTCCTCCTGCTTCATCAATCCCGTCCGCACCGGGGCCAGGGTGATGTTCTTCCGAATGGTCATGTTGGGGAACAGGTTGAAGTGCTGGAACACCATGCCCATCTGCTGGCGCACCTGGTCGATCTTCACCTTGGGGTCCGTAATGACGGTGCCCTGGAAGGAGATGGTTCCCGCGCTGGGCGTTTCCAGCAGGTTCAAGCACCGCAGGAAGGTGGACTTGCCGGAGCCGGAGGGCCCGATCACAACCACTTTCTCGCCGGGGTAGATGTGCTGGGAAATGTCGTCCAGCACCAGGTGGTCCCCGAAGGACTTGGAGAGGTTCTTAACGTCGATCACTTTCCCGCAGCCTCCTTTCCAGTTTCCCCTGGAGCCAGGTGAAGATGATGACAATGGCTAAGTACATGGCGGCGATGCCCAGCAGGGGCGGCATATAGTCAAAGGTCCGCCCGCCGATGGTGCTGGCGTAGTACAGCATTTCCATGCCGCCGATGGCCTGGGCCAGGGAGGTGTCCTTGAACAAGGTGATAAACTCGTTGCCAAGAGACGGCAGGATGTTCTTGAAGGCTTGGGGAATGACGATGAAGCGCATGGTGTCAAAGTACCCAAGGCCCAGGGAGCGGCCCGCCTCGGACTGGCCCGCGTCCACGCTCATCAGCCCGCCCCGGATGATTTCCGCCACATAGGCTCCGGAGTTGACTCCCAGGCCAATGAAGGCCACCAGAATCTTGTTGCGCTGGGTGGGGAAAATGACAAAGGTCCAGATGAAAAGCTGCACCAGCATGGGCGTGCCCCGGATGACGGTGGTATAAATCTGGCAGAGGACGTTTAAAATGCCCAGCACGGGATTCTTCCGGCCGATGCGCTGCTGGTCGTGGGCGGAGCGGACCACCGCCACCACCAATCCCAGCAGTACGCCGAAAATCAGGGCCACAACGGTCAGCTCCAGGGTGGTTCCCAGTCCCTGGAGGTAAAGCTTCCAGCGGCCGCCTTCCAAGAAGGCCGTGACGAACCGCTGCGCGAGCGAAGGTTTCATGGCGGGGCTCCTTTCTCGTTGCGCGGGAAAAAGGGCGGCCCGGAAGGCCGCCCTTCTCGGCGCGTTTATTCGGCGGTGATATACTTATCCACGATGCCCTGGAAGGTACCGTCGGCTTTCAGCTCCGCCATGGCGGCGTTGACAGCCTCCAGCAGGGCGGTGTTTCCCTTGGCAAGGCCGATGGCGTAGTCCTCCACGGCAAACTCGGTGTCCAGGATTTTCAGGCCGTCATTGGAGGCCACAAAGCTCTTGGCGGGCTCGTTGTCAATGACCACCGCGTCCACCTGGCCGTTCACCAGGGCCATGACGGCCAGGGCGCCGGTCTCATAGGCGGTGACATGATCTTCGCCATAGCCGCCGTTTTCCGGGGTGTCGGAGCAGTAAATATAGCCGGTGGTGGCCTTCTGGCAGCCGATCATCTGGGCATTGGACAGGTCGGCCACGGTGGCAATGGGGGAGTCCTCCTTGACGATGACCACCTGGATGCCGGTGGCATAGCTGTCGGAGAAGTCCATAACCTGCTGGCGGTCCTCGGTGACGGTGATGCCCGCCATGGCGATGTCGCTCTGTCCGGTCTGGACGGCGGTCAGGGCCGCGTCAAAGCCCATGTCGTCCACCACCAGCTCCAGGCCCAGCTTCCCGGCGATGGCCTGGGCCACTTCCACGTCGATGCCCTCGAAGCCGCCGGCGTCGGTGGTCATCTCATAGGGAGGGAAGGCGGCGTTGGTGGACATGTGGAGCTTGCCCTCTTCCACGGTGGTGAAGGCGGGGGCGTCGGTGCCGGAATCGGCGGGGGCGGAGGAGTCGGCAGGATCGGAGGTGCCGGCGGGGGCGGAGTCCCCGGCGTCGCCGGCGGGCTTGTCTCCGCCGCCGCAGGCGGCCAGGCTCAGGACCATGGCCAGGGCCAAAAGCAGAGTCATAAACTTCTTCATGATACAATCATCCTTTTCATCCAAAAGTCTTTGCCCGGCGGACCGGGCGCTGGGTTTCAAAGCTCCGGGGGAATTTCCCCGCAGGCTGTGGCTACCTTAACACGGACTCGCCCGTCTGTCAATACTTTTTCAGAACCCGTGCATATTTATTTGGCGCATTTCTCCAGAATCGCCGAAAAATTCCGGAACAGTCCCTGCCTTTTGTGCATTTTTCAGACCTAATGTTCAGACAAGTGTGAATATCTGGATGAATATTCATTATGAGACAGGCCGCCGATCCGGCGCTTCCCGGCATTTTGCCCACGGAAAGGGGGGATTTTTCGGTTAGTTTCCCCGATTCCGACAGTTGCGAAGCGGCGGAAAATGTGATACCATGCAGGGAAGACAAATGACCGCAATGGACGGACTGAACGCCGCCGGGGGGCGGCCCGTGATGGAGGATGCGATGGCAAAGACGATCAAATACTACATTGTGGCGGCGGAGGCGCTGCCGGAGATTTTCGTCAAGGTGGCGGAGGCCAAGCGGTTGATGCAGACCGGCGAGGCGGACACCGTGGGCGCGGCCACAAAGCAGGCGGGCATCAGCCGCAGCGCCTTCTATAAATATAAGGACTCCGTCCAGCCCTTCAACGACATGAAGGCGGAGCACATCATCACCTTCTACGCCATGCTCAAGGACGTGGCGGGGGTGCTTTCCGGCGTGCTGGCGCGGTTCGCCGCCTCCGGGGCCAATATCCTGACCATCAACCAGAGCATTCCCACCAACGGCTGCGCGGCGGTGACCATCTCCGCCGAGACCAGCGGTCTTTCGGAGTCCCTGGAGCAGCTGATGGGGGACGTGACCGCCTTGGAGGGCGTGCTGAAATTCGAGATATTAGCAGGTTGACAGAGAGGTTTTCGAGATGATACAGATTGCGATTCTGGGCCTTGGCACCGTGGGCACCGGCGTTGCCAAGGTGGTGGCGGAGAACGCCCGGCAGATCGAACGGAAGCTGGGGGAACCCTTACAGGTGAAAAGCGTTCTGGTCCGGCGCTTTAAGGACGGGCCCTACCGCCAGCTGATGACCGACGACTTTAAGAAAATCGAGGAGGACGACGCCATCCGGGTGGTGGTGGAGACCATCGGCGGGGTGGAGGCGGCTTACGAGTATACAAAGCGGGCCCTGTCCGCCGGGAAGCATGTGGTTACCGCCAACAAGCAGCTGGTGGCGGAGAAGGGCTGTGAGCTGCTGGCCCTGGCCCGGCGGAAAAACGTCAGCTACCTCTTCGAGGCCAGCGTGGGCGGCGGCATTCCGGTGCTCCACCCCCTGACCCAGTGCATGGCGGCCAACCGCATCGACGAGGTCTACGGCATCTTAAACGGGACCACCAACTATATCCTCACCCGGATGGTCCGCACCGGGGCCTTCTTCTCCGACGCCCTCCGGGAGGCCCAGGCCAAGGGCTATGCCGAGGCGGACCCCACCGCCGACGTGGAGGGCATCGACGCGGGGCGGAAAATCTGCATCCTGGGGGATTTGGCCTTCGGCAGCCAGATCGACCCGGAGCGGGTGCCCATGGAGGGCATCAGCAAGCTGAGCCTCCGGGATGTGAAAATCGCCCAGCGGGCGGGCTACCGCATTAAGCTGCTGGGCCGGGCGGCGCGCCTCCCCGGCGGCGGGCGGACGGCCTATGTGGCCCCGCATTTAATTCCCGAGGACAACCCCATGGCCAATGTGGAGGACGTGTTCAACGCCGTGATGGTCCGGGGCAACGCCACCGGCGAGGTGATGTTCTACGGCCGGGGAGCCGGGGAGCTGCCCACCGCCTCCGCCTGTGTGGCGGACGTGATGGAGTGCCTCCAGGCCAGTCCCAAGCGGGAGGAGATCGGCTGGTCGGCGGATGCGGCGGGATTCCAGGACCCGTCGGTTTTGAAGATGCGGCACTATTTCCGCATCGAGGGCAGCCTCACCGACGCGGCCCTGGCCTTCGGGCAGGTGGAGGTCCTCAGCGAGGACGGCGAGACCGCCTTTTTGACCGACCCCCTCAGCGGGGACGAGGCGGCCCAGCAGTCCCGATCCCTGAACGTGCTGGCCTGTATGCGGGTATTGGACGGCTGACCCGGCGCGCGGCCCGCCGCATAGGATAGAGCGGGGAAGAAGGCCCTTCCCCCGTCCAACCTGATTTCAAGCGGAAAAGGAAGATAGATTCATGAGTTTGATCGTACAGAAATTCGGCGGCAGCTCCGTGAGGGACGCCCAGCGTATCCAAAATGTCGCCCGAATCATCGCGGAGGCCTATGTAAAGGGCAACGATGTCATCGTGGTCCTGTCCGCCCAGGGGGACACCACCGACGACCTGATTGAAAAGGCGAAGGAGGTCAACCCCAACGCCTCCAAGCGGGAGCTGGATATGCTCCTTTCCACGGGGGAGCAGATTTCCGTGGCTCTTTGCGCCATGGCGCTGGAGGCCATGGGCCTGCCCTGCGTGTCCCTGGCGGCCTGGCAGGTGGGCATCCAGTCCACCACCGTCCACGCCGACGCCCGCATCAAGCGCATCGACGCCGAGCGCATCCAGGCGGAGCTGGACCAGCACCGCATCGTCATCGTCACGGGCTTCCAGGGCGTGGACCGGAACGGGGACGTGACCACCCTGGGCCGGGGGGGCTCCGACACCAGCGCCGTGGCCCTGGCGGCGGCTTTCCGGGCGGACCTGTGCCAGATTTACACCGACGTGGACGGCGTGTACACCGCGGACCCCCGCCTGGTCCCCACGGCCCGGAAGCTGGAAGAGATTACTTACGACGAGATGCTGGAGCTGGCGTCTCAGGGGGCCCAGGTGCTCCACAACCGCAGCGTGGAGCTGGCGAAAAAGTTCAGAGTGAATTTGGAAGTGCTTTCCAGCCTGGAGCGGAAGCCCGGCACGAAAGTCAAGGAGGTTACAAAAGTGGAAAAGACCAACATTGCCGGCGTCGCCAAGGATACCAGCATCGCCCGGGTGGCCTTGGTGGGCCTCCAGCACAACCCCGGCGTCGCCTTCCAGGTCTTCGACCTGCTGAGCAAGCACAACATCAATGTGGACGTGATTCTCCAATCCATCGGCCGGGAGGATACCAAGGATATCACCTTCACCATCCACCGGAAAGACCAGCAGGAGGTGGAGGGCATCCTGAACGAGCACAAGGAAGCCCTGCGCTTTGACCACATTGAGGCCGACGACCGGATCGGAAAGGTCTCCATCGTGGGCGTGGGACTGATGAGCAACTGCGGCGTGGCCGCCAAAATGTTCGAGGCCCTCTATGAGGCGGGCATCAACATCCAGATGATCAACACCTCGGAGATCCGGGTCTCCGTCCTTCTGGACGAGACGGACGTGAACCGGGCGGTCCGGGCCATCCACGACAAGTTCTTCGACGAGCTGTAATTCGCGTCCGGCGGGGGGAATCTGTTTCCCCTCGCCGGAGGCTGTTTTTAAAATAAAGGAGGAGCAACCATGAACGCCATTGTCACCGTCCTGGGGCAGGACCGGGTGGGCATCATCGCCGCCGTCTGCAACCGCCTGGCAAACTATAACGTCAACATTCTGGACATCTCCCAGACCATTCTCCAGGGGGCCTTTACCATGGTCATGGCCGTGGACGTCAGCCAGTCCACCGCCAGCTTCGGCGAGCTGGGGAAGGGCCTGAACGACCTGGGAGCGGAGCTGGGCCTCTCCATCCGCATCCAGCGGGAGGAGATTTTCAACGCCATGCACAGCATTTAAGGAGGGAACCCCATGCTGAATCAGAAGGAAATTCTCTCCACCATTGAGATGATCGACCAGCAGCACCTGGACATCCGCACCATCACCATGGGCATCTCCCTGCTCTCCTGCTGCGACCCGGACCCCAGGCGGGCCTGTGAGAAGGTCTATGAGAAGATCTGCCGCTGCGCCGAACGGCTGGTGAAAACCGGCCAGGACATTGAGGACGAGTTCGGCATCCCCATTGTGAACAAGCGCATCTCCGTCACCCCCATGGCCCTGGTGGCCGGGGCCAGCGAGACGGAGGACTATGTGCCCTTTGCCCTGGCCCTGGATAAGGCGGCCCAGAGCTGCGGCGTGAACTTCATCGGGGGCTACTCCGCCCTGGTCCAGAAGGGGATGACCCAGGCGGACGAGCGCCTCATCCGCTCCATTCCCGAGGCCCTGGCCCGGACGGAGCTGGTCTGCTCCTCCGTCAACGTGGGCTCCACCCGGGCGGGCGTCAACATGGACGCCGTGGCCCTCATGGGCCGCACCATCCGGGAGACCGCAGACCGCACGGCGGACCGGGACGGCCTGGGCTGCGCCAAGCTGGTGGTGTTCTGCAACGCCGTGGAGGACAACCCCTTCATGGCCGGGGCCTTCCACGGCGCCGGAGAGGCGGAGAAGGTCATCAACGTGGGCGTCTCCGGGCCCGGCGTTGTCTGCCACGCCCTCCAGGCCGTTAGGGATAAGCCCCTGGACGTTGTGGCGGAGACCATCAAGAAGACCGCTTTCCGGGTGACCCGCATGGGCCAGCTGGTGGCCCAGGAGGCCAGCCGGCGGCTGGACACGCCGTTTGGAATCGTGGATTTGAGCCTGGCCCCCACCCCCGCCGTCGGGGACAGCGTGGCCCGGATTCTGGAGGAGCTGGGCCTGGAGGTCTGCGGCACCCACGGCACCACGGCGGCCCTGGCCATGCTGAACGACGCGGTGAAAAAGGGCGGCGTCATGGCCTCCTCCAGCGTGGGGGGCCTCTCCGGGGCCTTCATCCCCGTCAGCGAGGACGAGGGCATGATTGCCGCCGCCCGCTCCGGGACGCTGTGCATCGACAAGCTGGAGGCCATGACCTGCGTCTGCTCCGTGGGGCTGGACATGATCGCCATTCCCGGGGACACCCCGGCGGAAACCATCGCGGCGATCATCGCCGACGAGGCGGCGATTGGCATGGTGAACAACAAAACCACCGCCGTTCGCATCCTCCCCGCCCCGGGGAAGGACGTGGGGGGTACCATTGAGATGGGCGGGCTGCTGGGCAGCGCTCCGGTAATGCCGGTCCACCGGGAGTCCTCCGCCGCCTTTATCGCACGGGGCGGACGGATTCCCGCCCCATTGCACAGCCTGCGGAATTGAAAAAAGGGCCGCGCCGTTACAACGGCGCGGCCCTTTATGGTTTCTCCGCCAGCCGGACGGACAGCACGGTGGCCGCGTTGGATTCCACCCCGTTCAGGATAAAGCCCGCCAGGTCGCAGGCGTAGACGCGCCCCCACGTCTTCAGCTTCTTCTCCGCTATGTGCCGCGCCAGGGCGGCGTAGCCCTGGGTGAGGTCCCAGCGGCCCCGGCAGCAGAGAAGGAGGTGGGTCCCGGCGGGCTTTTCCCAGTAATAGGGGCAGTCCGTCCGCTCCGCCAGGCGCATGGTGAGATGGCTGACGGTTCCCGGCCCCGCCGGTTCCCCGGGGCGGTGGATGGCCCCCAGCCGGTAGTCCGTCCGCAGGCCGTACTCCCGGCAGAGGGTCCGGCAGCGCTCCAGCACGGTCATCAGCATGGCATCCTCTTCCGCGCCGGGGTCCATCAGGCCCTCCAGCTCCTCCGCCGGGAGGGCCAGCAGATGCTCCGCCTCGAACCGGGCCGTCCGGGGGACCAGATCCGGCTCCGCCCCCAGCTCCAGGCCCCCGATCATGCCGGAGAGGACGAACTCCATCTGCTCCAGCTTCCGCCGCTCCGCCTCCAGCCGCACCCGCTGTTCCCGGAGGCGCTCCAGGGTTCCGGCGGCGTCCTGCCCCCGGAGGCAGCGGCGGATCTCCTCCAGGGGCGTGCCCGTCTGGCGGAAGATGGCGATGGCGTAGTAGTCATAGAACTGTTCCGCGTCATAGTAGAAATACCCGTTTCCCCCCCGGTGGGCCGGGGTCAGCAGCCCCAGGTCCTTGTAGTGCCGCAGAGTCTCCTTGGTTGCGCCGCACAGGGCGGCAAAGTCCCCGGAGGTCAGACGGCCTGTTTTCCGCTCCATAAAAGATTCCTCCCCAAATGGCAAATCCCCTCTTGACTGTGTGGCGGCCACACGGTTTATGATACCTCACACAAGGAATTTTTACAAGCCTGGACGGCAGACTAAGGCGAAAGGAACATGGAGGTATCATGATGAATTTTGGATGCAGCAGCTTTTCCTGGGAGACAGCGGACGGACGCCACCTTCTGGGCCGGACCTATGACCAGTTCGGGGACCTGAAGGCGAACCGCGTTCTCGCCGTCCCCGCCGGGATTCCCTGCGCCCCCGGGATCCGGCCGGGGCGGGAGGACCCCCGGGGACGCTACGGGTATACCGGCATGGCGGTGCTGGGCTTTGGGGAGCCTATTTTGGTGGACGGCGTGAACGCCGCCGGGCTTATGGGGGCCCTGCTCCACTACCCGGAGTACGCGGCCTATGAGGAAGCCGCCGGGCCGGGGAAGACGGCGGTCCATCCCGGCCGCCTCCTGGCCTGGCTCCTCAGCCGGTGCGGCTCTTTGGAAGAGGCGGTGGAAGCCCTGGACGGCCTCACCCTGGTGGACGAGCTCATCCAGGGAAAGCCCCTGCCCGCCCACTATATCCTAAGCGGCAGGACCGGCGAAGCCCTCATCCTGGAGCCCGATCAAGGCGGCCTGTCCGTCTACCGGCGGACCGCCGGGGTGCTGACCAACAGCCCGGACTACCCGTGGCATGAAACCAATCTGCGGAATTACGCGGGAGTCACGAACCTGCCCAAGGCGCCCCGGACCATTGCGGGCCGCGAGGTCCGGGAGTTTGGGGAGCGGCTGGGGGGCGGCTTCGGCCTGCCGGGGGGCTACTCCTCTCCCGCCCGCTTTGTGCGGACGGCCTTCATGAAGGAGTTCTCCGTCCGGGGGAGGGACGAGCTGGACGGCGTGTCCCGGATGTTCCGGGCCTTTGCCCCGGTGGATATCCCCGAGGGACTGGCCAAGGCCGATCCGGACTACGACGTGTATGAACAGACCCTGTGCACCAGCGTGATGTGCGCGGAGAGCGGCGTCTACTACTTCGCCCCCGCCTGGAACCGGCGGGTCTCCGCCGTCCGTCCTCTGGCGGAGGGGGACGAGGTCCGGTATTTCGGCCTGGGGGACCGCCAGGACGTGGACTACCGGAATTGAGGGAGGGGAGCGCTGTGAAAGCCAGTCTGGATTCTTACCACCTCCCGGTGACGGGACGAAACATCCTGCGCTTTGTTTTTCCCACCATCGTCATGACGGTGTTCAACACGTTCTACACCATGGTGGACGGCCTGTTTGTCTCCAACCTCATCGGCACCGCCGCCCTGTCGGCCATCAACCTCACAGCCCCGGCCATCGGGCTCATCACGGCGGTGTCCGGGATGCTGGCCACCGGCGGCAGCGCCGTGGTAATGAAAAAGATGGGGGAGGGCCGGGAAGAGGAGGCCCGGCAGGACTTCACCCTGCTGATTTTGACCAACGCCGTGGTGGGGGCCGTCATGATGGCCCTGGGCTACGGCCTGATGGACGTCCTGCTGGGGTCCATGGGCCTGTCGCCGGAGGTCTTCGGATACTGCCATGCCTACCTCAGCGACTATCTGCTCTTCACCATCCCCATTTTGCTGATGTACAACTTCTCCCTCTACCTCATCGCCGCGGATCGGTCACGGCTGTCCCTCATCTGCACCGTGGCGGGGGGCGTGAGCAACATCGTCCTGGACTATGTGCTCATCGCCATGGCGGGCCTGGGCATCCGGGGGGCCGCCGTCGCCACGGGGCTGGGGTACTCCCTCACCGCGGCGGCGGGCCTTTTGGTCTTCCGTAAACGGGACAGCCTGCTCCACTTCCAGAAGCCGGTCTTTCGGGGAGGCGTGCTGTTCCACGCCTCCGCCAACGGCCTTTCCGAGCTGGCCACCTCCCTGGTCTCCGGCATCACCACGTTGCTGTTCAACCTGGCCATGCTGAAATACATCGGAGAGGACGGCGTGGCCGCCATCACCATCATCATGTACGTATTGATGTTTGTCAGCGCCCTGTTTATCGGCTACTCCTACGGCGCGGCGCCCATGATCAGCTACTACCACGGGGAGGGGAACCACGAGAAGCTGAAAAAGCTGGTGCGCTTCAGCGTGCGGTTCATCCTGGGGGCCTCCGCCCTCTGCGCCGCCGTCTCCGCCCTGGCCACCCCGGCGCTGGTGGGCGTCTTCACCCGGCCGGACAGCCCGGTCTACGCCTTGGCGGTGACGGGGAACCGCCTGTGCTCCATCGCCCTGCTCTTCCTGGGGCTGAACGTCTTCGCCAGCAGCATGTTCACCGCCCTGTCCAACGGCGTGGTTTCCGCTGTTCTGGCCTTCTCCCGGTCCTTCCTGTTCACCGTGGCCTGCGTCCAGCTTCTGCCCCTGCTGCTGGGGGTAACCGGGGTCTGGCTAGCCACCCCGGCGGCGGAGCTGCTGGGTCTGCTTATGTCGGCGGCGCTGCTGGCAAGGCACCAAAAGCGCTACGGCTACTGAACCGTTCGCGCCGCGTTGGAAGGGTGTAACTTTTTGTCATAAAATGTAATTCTTCTGTTGCGAATCCTGCATCTTTCTGTGCTAAAATAGAGATCAATAAAAGGCCGTTACCGGGCCAAAAAAGGAGGGCGCAACGTGGAAGGCATCTGTGGAAAAAGCTGCGAGTCCTGCGGATGGAAGGATCAGCTGAACTGTGCCGGCTGCCAGGAGGACATGGGGCGGCCCTTCTCCGGCCCCTGCGGCATCGCCGCCTGCTGCCGGGAAAAGGGGCATGAGCGGTGTGAGACCTGCACGTACGTTTCCGGCTGCCCCCGCCAGGCCCAGCGGGACGGCGTTCCCCGGCAGGAGCTCCAGCGCCGGGACAGCGAGGCGGCCAAATATCGCCGCCTGGCGGAGATCGCCCCGCTGATGGGGAAATGGACCTGGCTGATGTTCTGGCTGGTGGTTCCGTCGAATCTGGCGGCTCTGCTGACGGTGGATCTTGTGACCCAGGCGTTTCCCGCCGCCGAGGCCGTGGGAATGGCGCTGAGATTCCTCTGCGGCTTGGCCTACGTCCTGTTTTTGTGGAAGCTGACGCCGGTGCTAAGGGGCTACCGCACCGCCGCCCTCTGCCTGCTGGTGGTCACGCTCATGGACCTGTTCCTGCTGGTCATCCCCGAGGGGTCCGGCCTGCTTTTCCTGCTGGGCGTTTCCTCCCTCATCGTGAGCTTCTATGGGGATTACGTGGAGTTCCACACCCACGCCCAGGCCGTGGAGCCCCTGGACATGGAGCTGGCCGCCAACTGGCGGAAGCTGTGGAAGCTCCTCCTGTTTTCCATGGGGGCGCTGCTCCTGTTTTTCCTCTCCTTGTTCATGGGTCCCTTTATCGCCGTAATCGTAGGGCTGGCCGCCCTGGTCCTGGCCATCTACTGCGCCGTCATGCGGATGGTTTACCTCTGGCGGACCGCCAAGCGCTTCCGGGAGTGGACGCCTCCGGCCCTGCCGGAGTCCTCCCCGTCCCCCGATCTCTGAGCGGCAAAACGCGGCGGGCCGAAAGGCCCGCCGCATGTCTGTTTTCTCCCCCAGTTTCTCACATGCCCCGGAGCTCCCCGTCCAGCCAGGTGTCCGTGGGGGACAGCCGGACCGTGAAAGCCCGGGAGCGGTCCTCCGGGTCCTTGTTCTGGTGGAACTTGAACAGGGTTTCCCCATCGGGAAGCGCACAGACAATCTCGATCTTGCCCCGGGGGTGGCTCATGGCGTAGCGCACCGCCTTGCCCAGGCCGTTCTGATAGGATTTGGCATCGTCTACGATTTTGATGCCTTCCGTCAGAGGAACCTGGAAGCGGCCCTTGACCCCGGTGACCGGGCGGCACTGGAAGATGTAGTAGGGCATGACTCCCAGCCGGACCAGGCCGGAGAGGAGCTTCCCCAGGGTTTCCCCGCCGTCGTTGACGCCCCGCATCAGCACCGTCTGGTTCCGCACCGGCACACCCCGCCCAATCATGGCCCGGAGGGCCCGGGCCGCTTCAGCCGTCAGCTCCCGGGGGTGGTTAAAGTGGGTCACCAGGACCAGGGTTTTTTTCTTCCCGTACGCCTCGAACAGATCCAAAAACTCCGGGTCCCCGTAAATGCGCTCCGGCAAGGTCACCGGCATCCGGGAGCCGAAGCGGATCAGGTCCAGGTGCTCGATGGCGGTAAGCTCCCGGAGGTAGCGCTCCAGAATGTGGTTGGGGTTCATGAAGGCGTCCCCGCCGGAAACCAGGATGTTGTTGATCTCCTTGTGCTCCGAGACATAGGCCACGGCCTCGTCCACCCGCTTGTTCAGCTCCGCGTCGGTGAGGCCCACCATCCGCTTGCGGAAGCAGTGGCGGCAGTACATGGCGCACTGGTTGGTGGAGAGGAGCAGGGCCGTCTGGGTGTATTTGTGCTGGAGGCCCTCCACCATGGTGTTGTCCGCCTCGCCGCTGGTGTCCGTTTCGCCTCCGGCGTCCAGCTCCGCCAGGGAGGGGACGCACATCCGGCCGATGGGATCCTCCGGGTCCTTGGGGTCCACCAGGGACAGGTAATAGGGTGGGATCAGCATGGGATACCGCTCGATCACCGCGGCGTAGCGGGTGGTTTCCTCCGGCGTCCATCCCAGGATGGGCGCCAGCTCCTCCGCCGTCCGGTATCCGTTCCTCAATTCGTTCTGCCAGCTCATCAGCTGCCACCACCTTTCTAAAAAAATACGGAAAAAAGCGCAGATCCGGCCCTGACCGTCCGGCTCCTGCGCTTTACATAAACGTTGTTCAGATCTTTTCAAATAAGATAAATCAAATCAGATAAGACGCTATAAACGGTGTTCATATAACTGCCGAATGGTCCTCCCAAATTTACGCGGCCCGCCGCCGGGGCGTCGGAAAACAATGCGCCGCAAATGCTGTTTTCATTATTATAGCCGAAAATCCCAAAAAATTCAAGTCCAATTTTGTACTGGACGCCGAGGGGCCCCGTTCCACTAAAACCAGGCCCGCCAAGACGGCCAACCGGCCGGAACTTTCACGGCCCGAAAGGATACCGGGAAGGCTTCCGCGCCGGGGCGCGCTCTTTTCCGCCGCCTTGACAACAGCCTTGTCCGGCTGATATACTTACCAGATAAAAGCGCGTGATTTTCCTGGCGGAGGCCCTGTTTATGAACGAAGAAACCCGTTCCCCCTCTAAGCGCGGACGGCGGATCGCCGCCGCCGCAGCCGCCGCGGTCGTTCTGCTGGCGGCGTTATATCTGCTGTTCGCCTTCTCCGGCATCCCGTTTATCGCCAAGTGGCGGACGCTGTACATTGAGACGGCTATGGGCACCATGACCCACCAGTGGCTGGCCACGGCCTTCCTGCCGGACTCCGCCATTGAAGAGGCCATGAAGGACGTGGAGGCCCGCTTCCAGGACAACCTCATTGAGGCCAGCGACATCGCCCAGGGGACGGAAGCGCCGCCCCCCTCAGAGTCCGCCCGGACCCTGGAGGAGCAGGCCATCGCGGACTTTGCCGCCCTGTTCCCGGAGGTGGACCTGTCCACCCTGCCGGAGTCCATCACCTGGGAGGACCTGCCCGTCCTGGAGAAGGAAAAGCTGGAAGGGGTCCGCACCACCGCCGGGGACAAGGTCTGGGCCATCGACGTGCCGAACAAAATCCTCATTCTCACCGTCTCCGGCGAGGGGTATCAGGGCAAGCTGGCCATCGCCAAGGACAGTTCTCAGGTTATCCTGGCGAAGAATACCCTCTCTGGCCGGGGGCAGACGGTGACGGAGCTCTGCGACGCCTATGGCGCCGTGCTGGGCGTCAACGCCAGCGGCTTCTACGACCCGGAGGGCAAAGGCCGGGGCAACGTGCCCATGGGCTTCGTCCTCTCCGGCGGCGAGTACTCCGGCCAGGCCCTCAAGGGCCGCTACCAAACCGCCGGGTTTGATTATGACGACAACTTTCGGGCGGGCCGGGGCCTGGACCTGGACGAGATGCGGGACGCGGTGCAGTTCTATCCCATCATCGTGCTGAACGGGGAGAAGAACATCGACGGCTCCTTCGGCATGGGCATCCAGCCCCGGACGGTCATCGGCCAGACGGCGGACAAGGCCGCGCTCCTGCTGGTCATCGACGGCCGCCGGGTGGGCCACAGCCTGGGGACCACCGTGTCGGAGTGCGCGGACATCCTGCTGCGCTATGGCTGCTGGACCGCCATGAACATGGACGGCGGGTCCAGCTCCTCCATGACCTACAACGGGCGGAGCATCACGAAAAACAGCAGCGCCATGCCCCAGGGCCGTTACCTGCCCGACGCCTGGGTGGTGAAGGGCATCCCCTTTATAGATGTTTTAGATTGACCCGGTAGGCCCGGAGGGACTCCTCATCCGCCCCGGCGATCAAGCGCTCCAGATATCCGGCCAGCGCCGCCCGGTCCCGGGGCAGTTCCCCCCGGACATGAACCAGATTGGAAGCCCCGTCCGTCTCGAAACGGGTGGGGATAACCAGGTGTTCTATCAGGACCTTCAGCTCCTCCAGCTTTTCCAGCTCGCTCTCTTCCTTCCAGTTTCCCGCCTGTATCTCCCGGTACAGCTCCGAATCCGGGAAGACGGTCAGCATGGAGGACCCGACGCGCACAGGGCGGGTCCGGTTGAAGACCTCCGCGCTCCGCAGGGCGCCTTCCCTCCCCCGGCCCGCGCCGGAAATGCCCGCCAGGTAGAAGAAGCTGTAAGAGATGCCCGCCCCGTCCAGCCGCGCCGCCTGTTCCACGATGTCCCGGGCCTGATAGCCTTTGTTCATAAAGGCCAGGGCTTCCCCGTCCCCCGTCTCCACGCCCACGGTCAGCCCGTCATAGCCCAGGGACCGGAGGCGGCGCAGCTCCTCATCGCTCTTGAGCCCCACGTCCGTCACCCGGGCAAAGCAGCCGATGCTCTCCACCGCGGGAAGGTACCGCCGGATAAGCCCGGCGATTTCCTCCAGACGCCCCGGCAGCAGCACGAACGGATTCGCCCCCACCAGAAAGACCCGCCGGGGCCCCTGGGGCTCGGGGAGGCCCTGGAGCCGGACGGAGAGCCGGGCCATGGGGTCCGTGCCCCAGAGCTGGGCCTCCTGGAGGTCCGCCTCCACCTCCTCCAGGGGCGACATGCGGAAGCGGAAGGGCAGGTCCTCGTACAGCGTGCAGAACTTGCAGGCGTGGTGGGTGCAGCCCGCCGTGGCTTGGATCAAAAGGGAATCCGCCTCATAGGGCGGACGCCAGATGGTTCCATAAAAGTGCATAAACGCGTCTCCTCTCAAGTTCGATTCTGCCGCCATATTACTCCGGGCCGCGCAGCGCCGCAAGTACGCAATTTTTTTAGCGTCAGTACCCTTTTTTGCACCAATGAAAGGAGGCCCCCGTGGACGGGAACAAATTTCAGACGCCGGATATGATGGCCCGCTGCGTCCCCATGGCCAGCCTCCAGGCGGTGCTGGGAGGCAAGTGGAAAATCCTCATCCTCTGGTATGTGTCCTTCTACAAGGTCCAGCGCTTCGGCCAGCTCCTGCGCCGCCTGGACGGCATCACCCAGTCTTCCCTGACCAAGCAGCTCCGGGAGCTGGAGCGGGACGGGTTTTTGCACCGGGAGGTCTATGGGGAGGTGCCGCCCCGGGTGGAGTACTCCCTGACGGAGCTGGGAGAGAGCTTTACACCCATTCTGGAGCAGATGCTCCAGTGGAGCGCGGAGCGCCTCTGCCCGCCGGACTATGTCAATCCCTGCGAAGAGCCGGAGACGTGAAAAAACGCCCGCTGTCGAAAGACAGCGGGCGCTTCTCATACAGGTAAAACCGTGTGCAAAGGGAAGCTGCTCACGGGCAGCCGGGCTTAGCCGATGCCGCCCAGCGCGGCGCCGGCCACCAGGGCCACGACGCACATGGCGATGAACAGATAGCCCAGGTACTCGAACCACTTGCCCACGGGCTTCTTGGTGCCGTGGTTGACTTCCTCCAGAGCCTCCTTGCGGGGCAGGACGAAGAAGAACATGATGGCGGCGAGACCAGCGCCCAGGGGGCAGATGTAGATGGAGACCACGTCCATCCACTGGGAAGTCCAGGGCTGGATCAGCAGGGCCACAACGACGCCGATGATGCCGATGACGGCCACGGCGGGGCCTCTTTTGAGCTTGAACTGCTCCTGCATGGTGGCCACGGGGGCCTCATACAGGTTGACGATGGAGCTCAGGCCGGCGAAGAGGACGGCCACGTAGAAGATGATGCCGATGATCCGCCCGCCGGGCATGCCGTTGAGGATGTTGACCAGGTACACGAACATCAGGCCGGGGCCGGGGGTGATGCCGTCGGGGGTGCCGACGCCCGCAAGGGAGAAGCCGGAGGCGCCGATGGCGGGGATGATGACGAAGGCGGCCAGCAGGGCGGCCAGGGTGTCGAACAGGGCCACGCGCCGGGCGGAGGCGGGGATGTCCTCGTCCTTGGGCAGGTAGGAACCATAGATAACGGAGCCGTTGCCCGCCACGGACAGGGAGAAGAACGCCTGGCCGAAGGCGTAAATCCACACCTGGGGATTCACCAGGCCCTTGGGGTCCAGGGTGAACAGGAACTTGTATCCCTCGGAAGCGCCGGGTTGGAAGCCGATGTACACGGCCAGGATGACAAACAGGCCGAACAGCACGGGCATCATGATCTTATTGGCTTTTTCGATGCCGTTGGCCACGCCCATGGCCATGATGATCATCGCCACTACCAGGCCGATGATCAGCCACATGCTGTTGCCCACTCCGAAGATGCCGCCCTGGAGCATCATGCCGATGGCCTCGCCGATGGTATCGGCCCCGGGAGCGGCGGCGTCAAAGGCGGGGCCGATCTGGGACATGTCCTGGCCCATGGCGTACAGGCTGCCGCTGAGGGACATGAAGGTGTACTTGAAGATCCAGCTCATGACCACGGTGTAGCCGATTGCCAGCATCATAGAGCCGAGGATGGGAATCAGGCCGATGGCCTCGCCCAGCTTCCGGTTGCCGTTTCTGGCCTCGGTAGCGTGGCCGAACGCGCCGATGGGGCCCGCCTGGGCCCGGCGGCCCAGGGCGAACTCCTCCATAACGCCGGAGTTGCCCACCAGAAGAACGATGATGAAATAGGGAATCAGGAAGGTCAGGCCGCCCCACTTGGCAACCATGATGGGGAAGCGCCAGATGTTGCCCATGCCGACGGCGGAGCCGATGCAGGCCAGGATAAAGCCCCACTGGCTCTTAAACCCGTCGCGGGTTTGCAAGGTCTCGTTGCTCATGTAACAATTTCCTCCTCTTTCTCGATATACACACAACCGCCGGCCAAAAACGAGAAAGAGAGGGCTGTCCGCCGGGTCCACGTCATTTGACTTTGGAACAGGGCGGACGCCCTCTCTAAGCTGTACACTCAACCTGCGGTACAGTGGCACTTACTTTTCAGGGGGGACTTACTTCTCCTCGTTGGGATAGGGCTCGAGGAAGGCATGGAAGTGGCGCATGGGCAGCTTGTGGCCCCAGACGATGCGCATGTTGGGGATGCTCTCCCGGTCCTCATAGAGGGCCTTGACAGCGGCAATGACGTAGTCCAGGTGCTCCTGGGTCAGGCGGTCGCGGTCAATGGCGAACCGGACCACGTTGGCAAGCTCCGCCTGCTGCTCGGGGGTCTTCAGGTCATACTCCATGGAGTAGTCGCCAAGCTCCGAGACGCGGATGCCGTACCGGCGGATGAGCTCCAGGGAGAAGCCCTCTCCGGCGAAGGTGTCGTGGCCCCGCTTGCCGTCGAAGAACTCGTCCATGTTGATATACACCGCGTGGCCGCCGGCGGGCAGAACCACGCCCTTGACCCCGGCCTTGTAGAAGCCCTGGGCCAGATACTCGCACTGCTTCACGCGGCCGTCCATGTAACGGAAGTCGCAGCTCTCATACAGGCCGCAGGCCAGGGCCATGATGTCCCGGCCGCTCATGCCGCCGTAGGAGTCGTTGCCGTAGCAGGAGATCTGCTTGACCTTCAGCAGCACGCCCACGTCGGTCTTGACGCTTCCGTCCTCGTTGAAGTCGGAGAACTTCTGCCAGAACAGGCCCTTATCCCGGAAGGCCAGCATGCCGCCCATGTTGGAGTGGCCGTCCTTCTTGGCGGACATGGAGAAGCCGTCGCAGTAGGAGAACATTTCCGTGGCGATCTCGGCGATGGATTTGTCCTCATAGCCGGGCTCGTTCATCTTGATGAAGTAGCAGTTCTCCGCCCAGCGGGCCACGTCGAAGATCAGGGGGATGTCATACTTCCGGGAAATCCGGTGAATCTCCTTGATGTTGCCCATGGAGACGGGGTGGCCGCAGATGGGGTTATTGGTGATGCAGGTGAAGATCAGGGGCACATTCTCGGGGCCGACGCCCTGGATCAGCTGCTCCAGCTTGTCGATGTCCATGTTGCCCTTGAAGGGGTTTTTCTCATACTTGCCGCCCTCGGGAACTTGATACAGCAGCTCCTTGTGATAGAGGTTGCGGGGGATGGAGCCCATCTGCTTGATGTTGCCCTCGGTGGTGTCAAAGTGGCCGTTGGAGGGGATGGTAAAGACCTTGCCGGGGTGGCGCTGGGCCAGAATCTTCTTCACAATCTCCATCAGCACGGACTCTGCGGCTCGGCCCTGCTGGATGATAAAGCTGTTGGGGCGCTCCATCTGCGCGGCGCCGCCGTTGAAGAGGCCTCCCTCATACTCGCACAGGTACAGCTCATTCATCATCTTCTCCACGTCCCGGCAGTCGGTGCGCACCAGGTCGATGGACTTCTTCCAGTTCTTCTCCCCGCCCCGCTCAAAGATGTCGCGGAAGGTATCCAGCAGGACATAATAGCCGGTGTTCCGGCCATAGGCCTCGTCGCCCAGGAAGAGGGTGGCCCACTGCTGGTTGGTCATGGCGGTGGTGCCGGAGTCAGACAGCATATCCACGGTCAGCATTCCGGAGGGGAAAGCGAACTCGTTGTAATGCGTGGCCTTCAGGGCCCGCTCACGCTGCTCCACGGTGACGGTGGGCAGGTCGCGGACGGCGAAGGTGAAGTGATGAGGAGCGGGAACGTCCAGGGGATAGTGCGTCATGTTCTTGTCCATTTTGATTTACCTCCATAAAGTGTGGCTTTCGCCAGATGTTCAGGAGGTACCCCGGTCGTCGCCGGTCCGGCTTTCCCATGGCCGGACGGGGCGCCTAGCGGACAGTACCTGGTGTGAGGGACGGGGCTTTGCGGGCGCTCCTGGGAAGGGAGCAAAGGAGCAAATGACACAAAAATGGCTGCATTTGCTTCTTAATGTGAGGTAATTTTATCAGCACTCCTAAAAAATGTCAATCCCTTTTGTGCGTTTTGTATGAATCACTATTTTCCTGATATAATTTTTATGGAAAATATAAATAGCCTATGAAAGGCCGACCTTTCTCACGGTGAGAAAAAATTTTTTTGACAGAGGTTCTTTTTCGGAATATAATACTAAAATGAGGAAAAAAGAAAGAACGGATTCCCCCGCAGGAAGGAAAGGAGGCTCCTATGCCGGATACCGCCAACGCCCTGCTGCGCCAGTACGTGAAGCTGACGGAATTTCTGGGCGCCGCCCTGGGCCCGGACTATGAGGTGGCCCTCCACGACCTGACGGACAAAAACCGCTCCATTATCGCCATTGCCAACGGCTACATCAGCGGCCGGGAAATCGGCGCGCCGCTGACCAACATGGCCCTGAGCGTCTTGAAGGACGAGAGCTATGAGTGGCAGGACTACCGCCTGCACTACTCCGGCGTCTCCGCCGCCGGGAACGCCCTGCGCTCCAGCACCATGTTCATTAAGGAGGACGGGAAGCTCATCGGGATGCTCTGCATCAACTTTGACGACAGCCGCTTTCAGAGCTTTGCCCAGCAGGTCCTGACCCTCTGCCACCCGAACCAGTTCGTTCAGGCCCTGGAACAGCCGCCGGAGGGCGAACACGCCTCCCGGCCGGAGACCTTCCGCAACTCCACCGAGGCCGTGGCCCAGGACGCCATCGCCCACGAGCTGGAGCGCCTGGGGGTCCCGGCGAAACGGCTGACCTCCGAGGAGCGGCTGCTGATCATCGCCGCCCTGGAGGAGAGCGGGATTTTCCTGCTTAAGGGAGCCGTGAAGGATGTGGCCGCGGGCTTGGGCTGCTCCCAGGCCAGCGTGTACCGCTACCTGTCCCAGGTTAAGAAATAGCGGAGGGGCTCTTCGCGGTTCGGGAATGCGCCCGGCGGGCCTGGCGGAGGCCCCGCTTCTCCCGGAAAGAATCAGCAAGCCCTCCCTTGCGGAAGGGCATTTCTTTTCAGGCCTTCTTTTCCATACGGATGCACCCTTCCTCATCGGGGGTTCCCACGCCGTCTGAAAATTGGTATCCCATTTTGAGGTAAAAATCCCGGGCCGTGATGGAGGAGTGGATCACCACCCGGTCCGCCCGCAGGAAGTACGTATCCTTCTCCAGGGTTTCCATGAGCGCTCGCCCCGCGCCCGTTCCCTGGCGCTCCGGCAGGACGAAGATGGTCACCAGGATGCTCTCCGTCTCGCTGCCCAGATAGGGCGCGATGCCGCCGCAGCCGATTATCCTGTTCCCATCCAGGAGAACGTACAAATGCTCGTTTCCCGCCTGTTCCAGCAGATTTCCCGGAGCGTAAAGCTCCAGCATCTCCTGAATGATCTCCGCCGGATAGTCCGGGGCGTTGCTGATTCGCAGCGCCGCTCCAATGACGGCGGAGGTCTCCTCCGCGTCCCGCTCCTGAAAGCGCCTGATGGTAAAATTCATGGCGGTCCCACCTCTCTCAAAACCATTTTTGCCGGCCCGTTCTGCGTTATTATAACAGACCCGCCCCTCCGGCGCAAGACTCCCCGGCCCTTTCCCCGGCTTTAAAATATATATTTGGAATATGGCAATTCCCTCTTCCCTTTGGGGTGAAAGTTTAGTATAATGGTATAGTAAAGTTATTTAGGCGCAGAAGAATCGAGGTGTCCCCCATGTCATTTAAGGACAAACTATCATCTTTCCTATTCCATCCCAAAAAAGAAGAACTGCCGGAGGAGGCCCTGCCGGAGGAGCTGGAGCGCACGGCACAGGAGATCCCGGAGGCTCCAGCGGCGGCCCCCGACGACCCCACCCGGCTGGAAATCCCCTCGGACCATCCCATCCGCCAGCTCCACGAGCTGCGGCAGAAGGAAAGCGGCGCCCTTCCCTATCCGCATTTATGCATGGACGAGGACGGCGTGCTGCCGCCCGAGCTGCTGGAAAAGGAGAAGAACCGGCTGCAATCCTCCCTAAAGAGCGTGTGCGGCACCCGGTGGAAGGCGGCGAAGGGCCGGACCCGGGGCAAGCACAGCAAGAAAAAGGCGGAAAGCGAGGCGGCGGCAGAGGCCCCGGAGGAGCAGCTGATCATGGACGCCCGTCCCTGGTTCCACCTGTCCTCGGATAAGATTTACGCCTGGATGCTGATTTTCCCGCCTGTGGGAGCGGGAGCGGAGGTAAGCCGGGACATGATTTACCAGGCCCTGGCGGCCCAGAACATTTCCTTTGGCTTGAACACCGCCCTGCTGGACCGGGCGGCCCACGATCGGGACCGGTATTTTAACCTCTACCTGGTGGCAATTGGAAAGCCCGCTTTTGACGGGCGCAACGGCAACATCGTGGACAATTTCCCCCGGGAAATTCAGCGGGTGCTGGAGGTAAACGAGTTCGGCCAGGTGGACTACACCGCGCTGAACCTTATCTGCAACGTGGAGGAGGGGCAGGAGATCTGCCACCTCATCCGCCCCACCGAGGGCGAGCCGGGCCGGACGGTGACGAACCAGGAGGTCCCCGCCAAGAGCGGGAAGTCCGTTCCCCTTCCCAAGGGGCGGAACACGGAAATCAGCGAGGACGGGGACACCCTCATCGCCTCCATGCCGGGCCATGTGGAGTTTGCCGGAAGCACCTTCCAGGTCAAGCCGGTGCTGGACATCGACGGCGACGTGGATTTCTCCACCGGAAAAATCAAATTCGTAGGCGATGTCAACATCAAGGGCGACGTGCTCAGCGGCTTCACCGTCAAGGCCATGGGAAACATCTATGTGGGCGGCGTGGTGGAAGCCGGAAGCACCGTGGAGGCCGGCGGCGATTTGACGGTGGTCAAGGGCATCCTGGGGGACGGCACCACCGTCATCCGGGCCGGGCGGTGCATCTTCGCCAAGTACATTGAAAACGCCACCATCTTCGTCCGGGAGAACTTGCAGACGGACTGCATCGTCAACGGCCGGATTTACTGCGACGGCGAGGTGATTCTCCGCTCCGGCCGGGGCAGCATCATCGGCGGGCGTGTCTGGGCCGCCAAGCGGGTCAACGCCAGCGCCGTCGGCGCCAAGTCGGAGGTCAAGACCTCCATTGCCTTGGGGGGCATGCCCTGCGCCACCCTGGAAAAGGATCTGGTCCGCAAGAAGCTGGTAAGCCTGGCGGCGGAATTGGAGCGGCTGGAGGCCCAGCTGGACAGCCCGGCCAAAGCCAGCCTCATGGGCAAGGTCCGGATGAAGATGTCCATGTCCGAACTCCGGCTGAAGCAGCTGGAAGAGGAGCTGGACAGCGCCAGGGAGGACTTGAAGGACCAGGACGGCGGCCGCATGGAGTGCGGCGTGGCCTACGCGGGAACAGAGATCAACATGGGCGACGAGTTCCTCCGCCTGCGGCAGGAGACTCACCAATGCGTCGCCAAGCTGCTGTGCGGCGAAATTGTGCTGATGTAAAAAGCCGGGAAACACGAAAAACAGGCGGCGGACGCTTCACGTCCGCCGCCTGTTCTGCTGTCTTCCCGTTATTTTCCAGAGCGCTCTCCCGCCTCCATGTCCTTGATAAAGGGCCGAATCTGGGAAATCATGTTGTCCATATCCTCAAACATGGCGCTCTTCGTGGTGCCTAGGCGGCTGGCCTGGTCGATGTGCTTGACGACCTCCTGATATTGGGCCTTGATCTGGTCAAAGAATTGGCAAAGCACCGCCAGCTCCTGCTGGGACATCTGAATGACCCCGGAGATCTCCGTCTGCACGGAGGCAGAGCTTTCGGCAGTGGCTATGATCTTGCGGAAGCTCTCGTCGGTCTGGCCCACGACGCCCACGCCCTGGTTCAGGGTCTGCTGGGAGGACTGGATGCTGCTGCTGAGATCTCCGGCCCGGGTTTCCACGTCACATACGCCGGTGTCCACCTCGCCGGCCAGCTGCTTGATCTCCTTGGCCAGCTCCTTTACCTGGGCGGCCACCACGGCGAAGCCTTTTCCCTCCACCCCGGCCCGGGCCGCCTCAATGGAGGCGTTGATGGCCAGGATGTTGGTCTGGTCGGCGATGGAGACGATTTTCCCCATGCACTGCTGGATGCCCCGGATGGCGGATTGAAGGTTTCCGAAGATGTCCGCCATCTCGTCATAGGACGCCTGGATTTTCGTGGAGGTGTTTTTCAGCTCCTCCATCAGCCCCTGGGCCTCGAGGACCGTGCCGCCGATTTCCGCCCGGACGTGGGCGAACTCTCCCGCCACGTCGTCAATGTTGGCGAAGGACTGGCCCAGCTCCTGGAGCTTATCTTGAAAGTGGTCCGCCTCGTTCAGCACGCCGGAGAAGGTGGAACCCACCAGGCTCAGCTCCGAGAGGGAGACCACTTCTTTTTTCACCAGCTCCCGCTGGTATTCCTTCAAGCTGTCCGCCACATGGAGGACCGGGTAAAGGCTCTTTTCCTCCTGAGGCCGCTCCGGCTCCCGCCGGTTCTTTCCCGCGAATAACATCCCGACTCCCCCTTACTCAAAGACCGCGCAGGTCATGGACTGGTTGACAAAGCGGTTGTTGTAGTGCTCTCCGTAGCCCACGAGGCCCGCGTGGCAGCCCAGGGCCCCCATCTCCCGGAGGTAGGTCTGCATGTAGCCCCGCTCGGAGAACAGCTTATACCGGAACAGGCAGTTGACGGAGAACACCGCCGAGCGCCGGGGGAACTCCCGCTGAATCTGCTGGATGGTGTTCCGGGTGATGGCCTGATAGTCCCCCAGCTCCAGGAGGATCAAAACGTCGGAGTCGTTGACCTGCCGGAAGCAGGCCAGGGCGTTTCCGTTGACCTCCTTGATGGAGATGATGCAGGTGTCGTCTCCGTTGATTTTGCCGAAGGGATTCTGGAAGGTACGGGTCAGAATTTCCTCGTCCGTTACGTGGAGGATGCTCTTGTAGACCTGCTTGGCGGGCTTGCCGTTCAGGGAGCCCAGTATGTAGTTGGCCCGGTCCGTGTCGGAGGCGATGAAGCGGTAGTCCCCCAGCTGGTGGTAGATGTTTTCCTTATAGGTCTTCACCCGGCCGCCCCGATTCCGCACCAGGCCGTAGGCCACGGCGTCGGCATACACCCGGCCGTTGGCGGAGACCCGGCCCTCGCCGCCGGTGCCCCCCACCAGGGGGACGCCCCGCTTGTGGAGGACGGTGTGGATGGTGGTCAGCACGCAGGCGTCATTTCCGGCACAAAAGTCAATGCACACCGTGTCGCCGCCGGTGCCTCCTACCGCCTGCATATCCCGCTCCATCCGCTGGATATACTTCACCGGCATGGCGGACACTTCCTCCAAAACGCCCGCGGCAGCGGTAACGCCTTCGGAAAAGGCGATGACGCCCACGCCGTTTTCCACCACGCCCAGCTGGTAGCACATTCCGATGCAGCCGATGCTGGGCACGCCGGGAAAGCGCTGCTCCAGGGCCTTGACATGGGCCTCAAACTGGTTGTTGTTGGATAAAAGCATGATGAACTCAGGATTGCGCAGTCCGCTGAGGGCCTCGTCCAGGTTTCCCCGCTGGCTCATTCCATAAAATTGTTTCATGACACGATCGACCTCCTGCCATAATTTACAGCGGGATTATTATACTGGAAAGCGCCCGGCGTGTCAACATTGTAAACGCTTTAACTGGAAAGCTGGCACGAAAAAAGGAAAAACCGGCGGCCTTACAGGCGCGGCGCGGAGCCGGCCCGTAAGGCCGCCGGTCTTCACAAGCTCCCCAAAGAGGGGCGCTTACCGATCCTCCCGGAAGTAGGCCAGCCCCAGGCTGGCGGGGGGCTGCTTCTCCTTGTTGTTGCGCATGCTGGAGACGATCAGCACAATCACCGTCACCACATAGGGCAAAATCTTGTAGAGCTGGGTGGGCACAAAGGGCAGCACCAGCCGCAGGTACAAAATCATCAGCGCGCCGAAGAGCACCGAGCCCCAGATGGCGGACAGGGGCCGCCACATGCAGAAGATCACCAGGGCCACCGCCAGCCAGCCCACGCCGCTGAGCCCCTCGTGGTTCCACACGCACCCGGCGATAGTCATGATGTACACCATGCCGCCCACAGCGGAGATCCCGCCGCCGATGACCGTGGCCAGGTATTTGTACCGCTCCACGGCGATGCCCGCCGCGTCCGCCGTGGCCGGGGACTCGCCCACCGAGCGGAGATACAGGCCCGTCCGGGTGCGGTTTAGGAAGAAAAACATTCCGGCCGCCAGAATGAGCCCCAGGTAGAAAAACACGCTGTTGCCAAACAGCACGCCGCCCACAATGGGGATCTTCTGGAGGGCCGCCGGGAAGGGGGAGTTCTGGAAAAATCCCTTCAGGGCGTTGCCGATAGAGATATACCCGTTCTCCCGGACCCGCATGTATTCGCCCACGAACTGGCCCACGCCGGTGCCGAAGATGGACAGGGCCAGGCCGGTGACGTTCTGGTTGGCCCGGAGGGTGATGGTGAGGAAGCTGAAAATCAGAGAGGCCAGGGCCCCCGCCAGGAAGGCGCAGAGGATGCCGATGCCCACGGCCGCAAAGCCGCTGGCCCCGGCTCCCGCCGCCTTCTCATAGTAGAACACGCCCCCCAGACCCAGGGCGCCGCCCATGAACATGATGCCCTCCACGCCCAGGTTCAGGCTGCCGGACTTCTCCGTCAGAATCTCCCCCAGGGTGCCGAAGAGCAGCGGCGTGCCGTAGGTGATGGCGGCGATGATGAGGGCCAGGAACAAGCTCAGAAAATTACCCATGCCGCGCCTCCTTCCTCCCCGCGCCGCGGAAAATCAGCTTGTAGTTAATGAAGAACTCACAGCCCAGCATGCAGAACAGCAGGATGCCGGTGATGATGTCGGAGATGGAGGTGGGCACCGCCATGCGGGTCTGAAGGGTCTCGGCCCCCTTGCTCAAAACCGCCAGCAGGCCGGAGATGCCCACCATGGCGAAGGCGTTGAGCTGGCTGAGCCAGGCCACGGTGATGGAGGTGAAGCCCACGCCTCCGGCCACGCCGTCGTACAGCGTGTTGTTGGCCCCGGAGGCCACGATAAACCCGACGATGCCGCTGATGGCCCCGGAGAGGAACATGGTCCGCATCATCACCCGGCCCACGTTCATGCCCGCGTACCGGGCGGTGTTGATGCTGTCGCCGATGACCGCGATTTCATATCCGTGTTTTGTGTGGTTCATGTAGACGTGCATGAAAACCACCAGAACCAGCACGATGATCCAGCCGCAGTGGACCCCCAGCACCCGGGGGAGACAGGCGGCCTCGTCAAACTGCGGGATAATCTGGGAGCCCTTCCGGCCCTCCCAGGGCCCGCCTTGGAGCCAGCGGACCACGCCAATGATGATATAGTTCATCATCAGGGTGAACAACGTCTCGTTGGTGTTCCACTTGGCCTTGAAAAAGGCGGGGATCAGGGCCCAGAGGCCCCCGGCCAGCGCGCCCGCCAGCCCCATCACCAGCAGCAGAACGGGGGAGGGGAGACGGTTTGCCCAGAAGAGGGCGAAGTAGCTGGCGGCGATGGCCCCGGCGGTAATCTGGCCCTCCGCGCCGATGTTCCAAAAGCGCATCTTGAAGCAGGGGGCGATGGCCAGGGCGCAGCCCAGCAGGGGGACGGCGATCTTCACCGTCTGGCGGATGGCGCTTTTCTTACCCAGAGCGCCGGAAATCATGGTGCCGTAAGCGGTGACGGGGCTGGCCCCCGCCAGGGCCATTACCAGGGCCCCCAGCAGCAGGGCGAAGAGGATGGACCCGGCCCGAATGCACCAGACCTTCCAGCTCTCCATGCCGTCCCGCTTCGCCAGGCGGATGAGGGGAATCTTCTTCTCGTGGCTCATGCCTCTGCCTCCTTTCCGCCCAGGCGGGTCATCAGCAGGCCGATCTGCTCCTTGGTGGCGGACCGGGCGTCCACCACGCCGCTGACCTTTCCGCCGCAGAGGACCAGAATCCGGTCGCACAGCTCCAGCAGCACGTCCAGGTCCTCGCCCACGTAGATGACGGCCACGCCCTTCATCTTCTGTTCCGTCAGCAGATTATAAATGGTATAGGAGGTGTTGATGTCCAGACCCCGGACCGCGTAGGCGGTCATGAGCACCGAGGGGGCGCTGGCGATTTCCCGGCCCACCAGCACCTTCTGCACGTTGCCGCCGGACATCCGGCGGACGGGGAAGTCCGTGCCGGGGGTCACCACCTCCAGCTCCTTCCAGACCCGCAGGGCCAATTCGTTGGGGTCCTTCCGGTTGAGGAAGACCCCGGGGCCCTTCTTCCAGGAGCGGAGCATCATGTTCCCCGTCATGCCCATGGACCCCACCAGGCCCATGCCCAGCCGGTCCTCGGGCACGAAGGCCATGGCCACCCCGGCCTTTCGGATCTGCATGGGGGTTTTGCCCACCAGATTGGCGGGGGGCTGTCCGTCGGGGGTGTAGAGAATTTCCCCCTGGCTGACCAGGCAGAGGCCGGAAATGGCCTCCAGCAGCTCCTTCTGGCCGGACCCGGCAATGCCCGCCACGCCCAGGATTTCGCCGCCCAGGGCGGTGAAGGACACATTGTCCAGCTTCTTGACCCCCTCGCCGTCCAGGACGGTGAGGTCCTTGACCTCCAGGCGCTTCACCGGCCGTTCGTACCGGGGGCGGTCGATGTTCAGGGTCACGGCGTGGCCCACCATCATGTCCGTAAGGGCCTGGGGGCTCGTCTCGCTGGTTTTCACGGTTCCGATGTACTTGCCCTTCCGGAGGACGGAGACCTTGTCGGAGAGGGCCATGACCTCGTGGAGCTTGTGGGTGATGATGACGATGGCTTTCCCGTCGGCCTTCATGGCCCGGAGCACCTCGAAGAGCTTATCCGTCTCCTGGGGGGTGAGGACGGCGGTGGGCTCGTCCAAAATCAGGATGTCGGCCCCCCGGTAGAGGACCTTGACGATCTCCACCGTCTGCTTCTGGGAGACGGACATGTCGTAGATCTTCTGGCCTGGGTCGATGTCAAAGCCATAGCGTTTGCAGATGTCCCGGACCTTGGCCTCGGCGGCCTTGATATCCAGCTTGCCGCCCTCCTCCAGCCCTAAGACGATGTTTTCCGCGGCGGTGAACACGTCCACCAGCTTGTAGTGCTGGTGAATCATGCCGATGCCGCACGCAAAGGCGTCCTTGGGGGAGCGGATGGAGACGGGTTCGCCGTTCACAAAAATCTTGCCCTCGTCGGGGAAGTAGATGCCGGAGAGCATGTTCATCAGCGTGGTTTTTCCGCTGCCGTTCTCCCCCAGCAGGGAGAGGATTTCCCCCCGGTTTAATTGCAGGTCGATGCCATCGTTGGCCACCACCTCGCCGAAGCGCTTGGTAATGCCTTTTAGCTCAATGGCGCATACATTGTGTTCCAAAAAACGCTCATCCTTTCTAAGAGGTCCCGGCGGGGGACTGCGCTTGCGCCGGGCGGAGTCGGGATGGAGTGGAAAAGAACAGGGGCCCCCGCAGGGGCCCCTATCAAGTTCTTTTGTAGGCTGAATCAGAACGCGGAGTTCAGCCACTCGATGCCGTCAATGGACAGGGCAAAGTAGGGCGCGGACTGGAAGTAGGACTCGTGGAAGGCCCCGTCGAACACGGCTTCCTCGGAATCGGGAGTGAAGTCGCCGTCGGTGTCCAGGGCGAAGGCGCTTTCCAGAGCCTTACCCTCAATGGTGAAGGTGGAGGTGTCGAAGACCTGGAGATCGCCGGTGCGGAGCTTGTCTTCCACTTCCGCCAGCTTCTCGGCGGTGCCGGGGGCGGCAATGGCCTCGTTCAGGTCCGTCATGACCACGGCGTCCATGTCCATGCCGTGGCACCAGTCCTGATCAAAGCTCTCTCCGTTGGCCACAGACTCGATGGCGTACTCGAAATAGGGGGCCCAGTTGATCCGGGTGCCGATGAGGGAAGCCTCGGGGGCGACGGAGATCATGTCGTTGTTATAGCCCGTGTGGAACACGCCCTTGGACTGGGCCGTGGTGGCGGGGGTGGTGTTGTCGGAGTGCTGGGAGATCATAACGCAGCCCATGTCCGCCAGGGCGGAAGCGGCGTTGGCCTCTTCCGTGGCGTCGGACCAGGAGCCCACGAACTGGACCTTCATGGTGACGCTGGGGCAGACGCTCCGGGCGCCCAGGAAGTAAGAGGTGAAGCCGGAAATAACCTCGGCGAAGGAGAAGGCGCCAACGTAGCCGATGACGGCCTGATCGGCGGAAATTTCCCCGTCGTCAATCATCTGCTGGAGCTTCATGCCCGCCACGATGCCCGCCAAATAGCGGCCCTCGTAGATGTTGGCGAAAGCGTTGTGGGTGTTGTCCAGGCTGTCGCCCCAGGAGGCCTGGTTGGTGCAGGCGATGAACTCGATTTCGGGATAGTCGGGGGCCACCTTCAGCATGAAGGGCTCGAAGCCGAAGGAGTTGTTGATGATGAGGTCGCAGCCCTCGTCCGCCAGTTCGATGTTGGCGTCCTCGCAGCCGGAGTCCTCTCCGATGTTCCATTTGGTGACCCATTCCACGTTGATGCCCTTGGCGGCCAGGGCCTCTGTGGCGGCCTCCTTGCCCCGGATGAAGTTGTAGGTGTAGCCCTGGTCGTTTTCGTCGCCGATGCAGATGAGGCCCACCTTCACGGTTTTGCCCTCGGCGGGTTCGCTGCCGGAATCGGCGGGCGGCTGGGTGTCGGCGGGCTTGGACTCGTCCGCGGGCTTGCTGTCTTCGCCTCCGCCGCCTCCGCAGGCGGTTAGGCTCAAGACCAGAATCATAGACAGCAGCAATGCAAGAAACTTCTTCATACTGGTTTTCCTCCTTAATAAAAATGTGTATGGAAAGCAGCGGGGCCAGAACTTCTCCCCGGCTGATCTGATTATACAGGAAATGGGAGAAAAGTTCAATCGCTTTTTTATCTTTTGGGAATTTAAAAAGGAGCGCTGCCGGTTTCCGGCTGTTTTTACGAATTGGACAGCGGGCAAAACGGCGGCCGGGAGGAAACTTTTCCGTTTTTTCTTTGACAAAGCCGCCGGAATGTGGGATACTTCAAGAAGAGGAAACCATATTACCCAGGGCTCCGCGCCCCTGGAGGAATCGGGAGTAAACCATGGATCAACTGAGAAAGAAAAAAGGCTTTATCTGCGACATGGACGGCGTGATCTATCACGGGAATCAAGTGCTGCCGGGCGTGAAGAAATTTGTCCAGTGGCTGGCGGAGGAAAAGAAAAATTTCCTGTTCCTCACGAACTCCAGCCAGTACACCCCCAAGGAGCTTCAGCAGAAGCTGGCCCGGATGGGGCTGGAGGTGGACGAGTCCCACTTTTACACCAGCGCCCTGGCCACGGCCCACTTCCTGGACAGCCAGGCCCCGGGGTGCAGCGCCTACGTAGTGGGCGAGCACGGAATCACCAACGCCCTGTACGACAAAGGCATCACCTACAACGACGTGAACCCGGACTATGTGGTGGTGGGGGAGTCCTCCGCCTATAACCTGGAGCAGATTACCAAGGCCATCCGCCTGGTAAACGCCGGGGCGAAGCTCATCGGCACCAACCCGGACCTGACGGCCCCCTCGGAGGCGGGCATCGTCCCGGCCTGCCGGGCCCTCATCGCCCCCATTGAGCTGGCCACGGGCAAGAGCGCCTATTTCGTGGGCAAGCCCAATCCCCTGATGATGCGCACCGGCCTGCGGATGCTGGGGGTCCACTCGGAAAACGCCGTGATGATCGGGGACCGGATGGACACGGACATCATCGCGGGCATTGAAACCGGCCTGGACACCGTCCTGGTGCTCTCCGGCGTATCCACCCGGGAGACTTGCGAGGAATACCCGTACCGGCCCAAGTTCATCCTAAAGGGCGTGGGGGAGATCCCCGGGAAGTAAGAACGGGGCGGGATTTTGCCGCGAAACGCCGCCCCTCCCCGGAGCCGGCGCGGCGCCTGGACAAAAAAGGAAGAGGGAAACGCACCCGTTTCCCTCTTCCTTTTTTCAGCTGCCTGTGCCGGACGCTCAGGCGTGCCGGTAGGCCTTGCGGCAGAACATGCCGCCTGCCGTGCTCCGGTTCTTCCGGGCGGCCTCCTGCTTGCGCAGGCGGTCGAATCCATCCTCGACCCCGGCCTTATTCATATTGGAAGTGAGCATCAGGCTGCCAAAGCAAAGGGCGCCGGCTTCATCAAACATCTTCTGAAACATGGTTCTATCCTCCTGTTTCCTGGAAGGCTTCCGCCTTCCGCGTCGTTGTTGGTAGGTTCCCTCCGGTTTCGCGCTCCCCGGAGGATGGCCTTAGTATAGCCTCCCCCCCTGCTCTTGGCAAGAATCAAACTGGGCAAAGTTTCCTGGCGCGCCGCCTTGAAATTATACTTCTTGCACAAAAAAATATGTGATTTTCCGTTATTATAACCAATTCCGCTTTGCAAACGCCGCACATTTCCGGAAAGCGGTGGAAGTCGGAATCTATTTAACATTTCAACTGTTTTTGAAATGCGGAGAGATAACATTCCTCATCTTTTTGGAACTGGAAAATATAGGCACTTTGCACCAAAAACAGACATTTTAGTCTGCGACAATTGAAGCATATGTCGTAATATTGTACAAATTTCAAGCCGTCATTTTGACATTCAATGTTTGAAACTAACATATCCTCCGTTCTTTCAAACATATTTCCATCACATTTTCCCGGTTCTTCTGCTAAAATCAGATATGAAGGCCGCCTCCGCCGTGGCCGCCACCCTCACCGGCGTGGGCCTGGACGTCATCGGCTACAATCCCGAGGCCTCCGGCGCTCAGTCCGCCGGCACCATCATGGGCATCCGCTTCCTTATGTTTGCCGTGCCCATCGCCCTGGCCATCCTCAGCTTCCTGATTTACAAGACCCAGTACAAGCTGAAGGGCGCGCGCCTTGACCAGCTAACGAAGGACGTCAACGCCCTCCACGCCAAGCAGGGCCGGAAGTAAGCCCAATACCGTATACCGCATAAGGAGGACCCTTTATGAGCATCGCCTACCACGAGAGCACGAAAACCTTCCACCTGACCAACGGTCAAATCAGCTACATCATGAAGGTGCTTCCCAACGGGGCCCTGGGGCAGCTGTACTTTGGAAAGGCCATCCGGGACCGGGAGAGCTTCGACCACCTGCTGGAGATGAAGCACCGCCCCATGAGCTCCTGGGTCTTTGAGGGGAACAAGCTCTTCTCCCCGGAGCATACCCGGCAGGAGTACCCCTCCTACGGCTCCACCGACTACCGCCACCCCGCCGTGCAGATTCTACAGCCCAACGGCAGCCAAATCACGGACTTTGTGGTCCAGTCCCACAGCGTCACTCCCGGCAAGCCCGCCCTGGAGGGCCTGCCCGCCACCTACTGCGAGGCCGGCAGCGAGGCCGAAACCCTCACCGTCCGTCTGCGGGACGAGCTGCTGGGGGTCTCCCTGGACCTGAACTACACCCTCTTCGCGGACCGGCCGGCGCTGGCCCGCTCCGCCCGGCTGGTGAATGAGGGGGATCTGGACCTCCACCTCACCCACGCCATGAGCCTCTGCCTGGACCTTCCCGACCGCGACTATGAGTTTGTCCACTTCTCCGGGGCCTGGTCCCGGGAACGCTGGATGAAGGTCCGGCGTTTGGAGCAGGGCAACATCTCCTATGTTAAATGGGACATGAACCGCAGCATCTCGGAGCCCTTCTCCGAGGCTCTGCCCCCGGACCGGCAGGGAGGGATGTCCACCCTTCATCGTCATGGGCCGCTTGTAGGCAGTAGATAATACCCGGCCATCCCGGAATACCTTTTTGCAGATATGCGGGGTCTTGTAGGCAGCGTCCGCCACCACTGTTTCCACCTC
>NZ_CATMPS010000005.1:0-130891 GCF_950073225.1 uncultured Oscillibacter sp. | reverse complement strand
CACAGGTCATTATAAAAATTCCATATTAGAAATTTGGTGGGCGGTACTGCGGTATCGCTCATTATTTTTTCAAATCTTTATGAAATCCACAAAATTAGCGTTTAGCATATAGGTAAATAATAGAAATGCAATCTGCCGCACGACGGCAAAAGAAAAAAGCCGTCGTACAGCACAACTTGTCACGCACTAAACTGGCGGCAATAGGAGGATGCCGCTATGCGACTTTGGAGAGAAAGGCACTTGTCAAAAAAAGCCTGACCCCTGCAGCAGCATATTCCGCCTATGTTTGCGAAAATAGTCGTTTCCTGTCAGCTTATAATGTTGTCCCCAGCACCCGAATGGTCTTGTACCATCCGGGTGCTTTTCTATATCCAGGCCAACGACACCAGCCCTGCTGCCGCTCCCCGCCCCTTTCGTTCAGACCCCGGCAAAATCTGAACGAAAGGAAAATGCAGGATGGGAATTACCATCAAGAAGCATAGACGTAATCTGTCCTATGATGATGCTGCCACCCTCAGCGAGCTTTGGGAGATCACCGCACAGTTTGACCGGAGCTTTTACCGCGAGTTAAAGGACCGCTGGGACGAGCGCGGCTATGACGAGTACATAGTTGCCGCCAAGGGCCGCCTGCCCTACTGCGAATCGCCGGAACAGTATGTGTGCCGCATGGAAACCCGCAGGGAAATCTTGGCGGTGTTCATGTTCCCGCATATCTCGAAACTTCTTGATTCTGGCGACTTCATCGTCGGTCAAGTCCTCAATAACCTTTTTATCGGTATGGGCGGTTTCGGGGGGACTGTGCTGGCAAGTTCTTTTTTCTTCTGTTTTTTCTGGTTTGTCATTATGGTCCGCCTGGGATCGCCGGCGGTTTTTTGCTCCTTTACATTTGTTCAACTTGGCCTGTGCACTTGGCCTTGCTGTAATTTCATTATAGCAAACGGATAATTTGCACACGTCTGCCAGTAACTGCTGTTCAAGTTGGCATATTGTATGGGGTCGCCACAATGTATCATCATCCCGTCCCCCACATAGATGCCACAGTGGAAGACTCCCGGGGTATCATAGGTTCCCTTGAAGCATACCAAATCGCCGGGGCGCGGGGAGCTGGTTCTGGTGCAGATGTTGTAAAGCCCCTGGGCCCCCAGCCGCCCCACGTTCCAGCCGGAATGGTTGATGGCCCACGAAACAAAGTCGGAGCTGTCAAAGGACGCGGCCGGGGAGCTCCCGCCCCATACATAGGGATAGCCGAGGTATTTCTCGGCCGCGGAGAGCATCGCCGCGAATGTTTCATCGTCCAGATATTCCCCCGGCACTTCGTAGCCCTCCGGCGGGCTGGTATATTTCCCCACATAGGACGAGCCGGGAAAGAGGTCGGGGCGGTTCCCCAGCGTAGCCATGTAGAGGGAATACCGGGAAACCTTGTCCTCCCCCATGATGTACACCGGGAGATGGGAAAGGTTGAAGTTATCCAGCGTCACAGTGCAGATGAAGTAATCGTAATACACCCGGTAGCTGTCGATGTGGGTATTGCCGTCCTCGTCCGTCCATGTATCCGTTTCGATGTAGTACCGCCGCTCCTTTACCACGTTTTCGGTCAGCGTGTACTGGCGGTCAAAGAGCATCTGCAAGGTGGGCTGGACATCCACCAGCGTCCACTCCCCCTCATGCCATGCGCTCAGAATGGAAACCAGCACAGCGGTATATTCGGCTGACCGAGCTTGTGCCGGAGCTCCATTCTATGGTGAACGAGAAAAAGTAAGCCTTTGCTGCGCTGTCTCCATTTACCATCCCCTGGCCCGGAAAAAGGTCCTGACCCTTGAGGACCTGCGAGGTGAAAAGCTCATGGTCATCAAGCGCAACTGGAGTCATTATGTGGATGCCCTGCGGGATGATCTGGAGGCGAATCACCCGGAAATCGGGCTTGTGGATTTCTCCTTTTACAACCTGGAGGTCTTCAACCGGTGCGAACACGAAAACGCCCTGCTGCTGGCGGTGCCCCAGTGGGAGGGGGTCCACCCGCTGCTGAAGATTCTACCTGTGGACTGGGAGCACACCATTCCCTTTGGCTTCCTCCACTCCCCCAGACCCGCTCCCGCCGTCAGGTCCCTCATCCGCACGGTGACAGGTGATGAAAAACAAGCGTTAACCAGCGGGTTCATGCCCGTTAACCAAACGATTCTTCCGTTTTCCGCTCCGGCGGGGTATTCTTGAAAGCGAGAATACCCCGCCTTTTCGCGGGCTTGGGAGGAAACACCATGAAAGAACAGTTGAAATTGACCCTGAGCAACGGCGTGGAGATGCCCATGGCGGGCATCGGGACCTTTCTGCTGACCCCGGACGAGGCGGAGGCGTCCTGCCTCAGCGCCCTGGAAAACGGATACCGGCTCATACACCGCAAACGCCTATGTCAACGAGCGGGCCGTGGGGCGGGCCATGAGGAAGTCCGGCCTGGACCGGAAGGAAATTTTCCTGGAAACCAAGCTCTGGCCTGCTTTTTACGAGCAGCCAGACGCCGTGGAGAAGACGCTGGAGCGGCTGGACACGGACTGCATCGACCTCCTGCTCATCCACCAGCCCGCGGGAAACTACGTTGCCGGATACCGGCAGATGGAGGCGGCGGTCCGGGCGGGGAAGGTCCGGGCGATTGGCCTTTCGAACTTCAACAAGGAGCAGATCCGGGAAATTCTCTCCATCTGCAAGATTCGTCCCGTGCTCCTCCAGACAGAGGTCCACCCCTACTTCCAGGAGAAGAGCCTGAAGGAGTTCCTGGCTTCTGAGGGCATGGCGATTCAGGCGTGGTACCCCCTGGGGCATGGGGACCAAGCTCTGCTTGATGATACAGACCGTCTGTTCCAAACCCATTTCTGGGGTCCGATTGCCCTCATCAAAGCGGTGCTTCCCAATATGCGGGCACGGCGCAGCGGGGCCATTATCAACTTTTCCTCCATTGCCGGGCTGCGCACATCGCCCGGTTCCGGCTATTACGCCGCGGCGAAGCGCGCGGTAGAAGGGATGTCGGAGGGCCTGCGGGCGGAGCTGGCGCCCCTTGGCATTAAGGTGATGGTGGAGAGCTGTGAAGCCCTGCTCCGGGACCCGAAGGACCTGCGGGCCAGGGAAAATGTCATGTGGGCCTCCTGCGTGAACACCATGGGCGTGTTCCGCTCCGGCGTGGATGCCGCGCTGGAGGACGCCGCCATAGTAGAGGCCGGCTGTTCCCGCCTGCGGGCGCTGATGGAGGCGGGCGGCGTTGACACGACGCTGGCTCCCTATGGCGCATGCCCCACCATGGACTATGTGAAAAGGTCCCTGGCGAAAGAGGACTATGGCGAGTTCACGCCGGAGGAGCTGCATGGCATGATTGCCGCCTGCTGCGCCTGAGAGCGGCTCCTGGGAAAACCGCTGGACAGGGCAAGGGTTCCGTGGTATCATGGAAACAGCAAACTTGAATTTGGAGGTGCTTATGTGTATGGAAAAGAGAGCGAAACGGTCTGGAATGGACCCTATTGTTGTTTTAACACTGATTTTTGTTGTACTAAAAGCAACGGGATTGATTTCGTGGTCCTGGTTGTGGGTACTAAGTCCGATCTGGCTTACGTTCTTATTTTTTGCCGTTATCTTTTCCTCCATTTTGGTCGGCGGACGAATTGTTAATGGAAAATGGTAAATTCCAGTTTATCAGGCGCTCGCTTCTCAAAACAATCATCTATCGTGTCATCTATCGTGAACCGTCCCAACAGGCGGAAGCGGTATCAGCGGGACCCGTCCGCCCCGGACACGCACCACGCCTCTCCCATGATGGCCAAAATCGCAGAGCTGCGGGACAAGTATGGCCTCCATATGCGGGTGGAACGCTATATCACAGACGAGGGCGGCGTTTCCGCCGCCGATCAGAAGTTTATCAAAAAGTAATCCGTAGGGCCGCCCGCAGGGGCGGCCTTTCCCTTCTTTATACACATTCAAGCCCCGGAGCAGGACTGCCTGCTCCGGGGCTTGAACCTTTAGGTTGATACCCTTTAACCAAACGATACTTCCACAGACGGGATTTTACGGCTACAATACAGACATCAGGAAACACAAGGAGGCGGTTCTATGAATCAGCGCAGCTTAGGCGGCCTGACCGTTTCGGACGTGGGCTTCGGCTGCATGGGCATCAGCCATGCCTACGGCGCGCCGTTGGAAAAAGAAGAAGCTGTCCGGCTTCTGCGGACTGCGGCGGAGGCGGGTTATACGCTTTTCGATACCGCCGAGGTCTACGGCACCCAAGAGGACCCGCATGCCAATGAGCGTTTGGCAGGCGAGGCCCTCCAGCCTATCCGGGACAAGGTGCAGATCGTCACGAAGTTTGGCATCCGCTTCGACACCAACGCGGGTGTCGTGCCCTACCCCCTGATTACCGACGCCCGCCCGGAGCGCATCCGGGAATCCGTGGAGGGCTCCCTCCGGCGGCTTCGGACGGACCGCATCGACCTCTACTTCCAGCACCGTATAGACGCGGCCACGCCTCCGGAGGAGGTGGCCGGGGTCATGGCAGACCTGATCCGGGAGGGCAAAATTCTCCACTGGGGGATCTCCGAGGCCAGCGAGGACTATCTGCGCCGGGCCCACGCCGTCTGCCCCGTGACGGCGGTGGAAAACCGCTACTCCATGATGGCCCGGCACTATGAGGCGCTGTTTCCTGTGCTGGAGGAGCTGGGAGTCGGGTTCGTGGCCTTTTCCCCTATGGCCAACGGCTTCTTAACAGGAAAATACGGCAAGGACGCCAAATTCGATGGACGGTACGACTACCGGGCCTCCATGCCTCAGTTCACGGAGGAGGCCATGGAGAAAAACCGGGAGCTTCTGGCGCTGCTGAACGGACTCGCGGCGGAGAAAAACGCCACGCCCGCCCAGATTTCTCTGGCCTGGATGCTCTGCAAAAAGCCCTGGATCGTCCCCATTCCCGGCACCCGGAACCCGGAGCGCCTGCGGGAAAACGCCGGAGCGGCGGAGGTCCTTCTGACCGCCGCTGAGGTTCAAAAGTTGGATGAGACGCTGGAGGGAATGGAGATGTCCCAGGTATTCGGCGGCACAAAAATCGTCAATCCATAACGACCGCACAACTCCGCGTTTCCCCATGCGGAATGGATGTTGGAACAACTATAACAGGAGGAAATTTTGATGAAACACAAATTCAGATGGACCGCGATGATTGCAAGCGGCGTACTGGCGCTCTCCCTGCTGGCAGGCTGCGGAGGCTCTCCCGCCAATGACGGCACGCCCGCCGCGGTTCCCGAGGGGCCGCAGGGTGAAGTAGCGAATGAAATTCCTGACGGCGCGCTGGTGATTGCCGAACAGGGAATGTTCTCCTCCGGCGGAACCGTCACTGAGCCCGTGGCGGGGGACTATGACGCCACCACGAACTGGCTGGACGCCGCCCGGCCCGGCAACACCGCCCATGTGGGCCATGCCAATGTTCTCTACCAGATTCCGGCGGAAAGCACCGGCCTGCCCATGGTGTTTCTCCACGGCTACGGCCAGTCCCGCATGGGCTGGATGACCACCCCCGACGGCCGGGAGGGCTGGGACACCATGTTCCTGCGCCGCGGGCACAGTGTCTTCCTGGTGGACCAGCCGGGCCGGGGCGAGGCAGGCGCCGCCACAGAGATGACCATGGACGGGATGCTGGATACCTGGGCAGAGGACTCCAAGGAGTACAAGCCCGGCGACCAGGCGTGGTACACCCACTTCCGCATTGGCCGCGTGGCCCCGGAGCGGTACGAGGGTTCCCAGTTCCCGGAGGGAGACGAGGCCCAGAACCAGTTCTTCCGTCAGATGACCCCCAACACCACCAGCTTTGACCAGGCCGCCTGCGCCGCCGCTCTGGGCGAGGTCATGGCGGATGTGAAGGCCATGACCGGCCAGAAGTCCATCTTTGTCACCCACTCTCAGGGCGGCGCCGTGGGTTGGGATGTGCCGGTGGAGAACATCGCCGCGATTGTCGCCATCGAACCCGGCGGAACGCCCCAGCCCGGCTCAGAGCAGTACCAGCGCCTGCTGGAAGCCAACATTCCCATCGTGGTCTACTTTGGCGACTATATCGACAACGGCCCCGAGGATATTCAGTCCACTGGTTTCTGGAAGATGGTGCGGGACGGCGCGCTGGCCTTTGTGGAGCAGTATAACGCCGACGGCGGCAGCGCCACGGTGGTAGATCTGCCCAAGGAGGGCATCACCGGCAACAGTCACTTCCTGTTCCAGGAACTGAACAATGACGTGATTGCGGACCATGTGGAAGCCTGGATCCAGGCTAACGTCAACTGACCAAGAAGGAGCGCGGACCATTATGAAAAAATGATTTCTCTTTTGCTGGCCGTCGTGCTGACGCTGTCCCTGACCGCCTGCGGCGGCAAATCCGACGAAAACCAGCCGCCGGAACAGCTTCCCGCCTCCGCGCCGGAGACCGTTCCTCCCCCGGCGGTCCAGCAGCCGGGAGAGGCGGAGCCGTCCGCCCCGGCAGGAAGCGGCAAGGTCCTGGTGGCCTATTTCTCCGCTACCGGAAGCACCAGGGCCGTGGCGGAGACCATCGCGGAAACCTTGGGCGCGGACCTCTTTGAGATCGTACCGGCAGACCCCTATACCTCGGATGATCTGGACTGGACAGACAAAAACAGCCGGGTTACCAAGGAGCACGATGATCCCGCCCTGCAGGATGTAGCGCTGACGGTTCCCACCCCGGAGGGCTGGACGGACTACGATACCGTATTTGTGGGCTATCCCATCTGGTGGCACATTGCCGCCTGGCCCACCAGCAGCTTTGTGAAAGCCAATGATTTCACCGGCAAGACGGTGATTCCCTTCTGTACCTCCTCTTCCTCCGGTCTGGATGACAGCGGCACGCTGCTGGCAGAGACCGCCGGAAGCGGCGAGTGGCTGGAGGGGCGGCGGTTCCAGAGCCATGTTGATTCCAGTGAGGCCGCGGAGTGGGCGGCCGGCCTGAATCTCCCCGCCTCCGGCGGTTCCGGAAGCTCCGGGAATGTCCTGATTGCCTACTTTACCGCCGATGAGAACCGGACGGTGGACGCCGTAACCTCCGCCAGCGTGACCACGGTGGACGGTGCGGAAAAGGGCCTGGTCCGGGCGATCGCGGATATGATTCAGTCGGAGACCGGCGGAACGCTGTTCTCCATCCGGACCGCCGTGCCCTACTCCGGCGACCGGGACGAGGTGATCGACGCCGCGGCGGAGGAACAGCGTCAGGACGCCCGCCCGGAATTGACCAGCCACATTGAGGACCTGGACGGCTATGACACTGTCTTCGTCGGCTATCCCAACTGGTGGGCCGACCTGCCCCAGGCGCTGTACAGCTTCTTTGATGAGTACGACTTTTCCGGCAAGACCATCATCCCCTTTAACGTCCACAATGGAAGCCGCTTCTCCCGGACCATCCAGACCATTCAGGAATTGGAGCCCGGCGCGAATGTGATCGAGGACGGATTTACCGTCAGTGAGCAGAACGCGGCGTGAATGACCCCGCCCAATCTGAACAAATTGTTGTCAGTTGTTCGGATGGGGTAGGGTTACTCTTTGCCTGTACCCCTTGTGTTTCAAGGAATGCAGGCTTTTTAACTTAGGAAGCCATTTGTCACTGGCAAAAAGCAAACAATTCAAAAACAAAGCGCAAAACGTGTAAACAGCGGGATTCGAACCCCTGCTGACATCACTTGCCTATTGTGCTTCAAGGCTTTCTCTTTTTCTCTGGGTCCCAGAACTTTGGATCGTTTTGAGTTCCGGCAAGGTGGAAGACTTTAACGCTTACTTAAATTGTGGGATCACACAGATTTTAGACGATCCCACGCAAAATATCAAACCAGACGCTATCCTAACACGTCAGCCTGCCGGGTTCATTTTGAAGGGCCGCGCTTTAGCTGAAACCTTCCTACCAGGCTTTTCATAAGCTGTGACTGACTGGACAGTTCTTCGCTTGCCGCCGCGCTTTCCTCCGCGGTTGCCGAGTTTGTCTGTACAACATTGGAGATCTGGTCAATTCCCACCGTGAGCTGAGCGATGGAATCCGCCTGATCGCTGCTGGCCTCTGAAATCTGTTCGATGATGCCGGCCATTTCGTTCACGTCATTGACCGCTTGAATCAAAGACTGCGCCGTATCGTCCGCAATCTGCGTTCCGTTTTCGATTGCCTGCAAAGAATTTTCAATCAAAGCAGCGATATTTTCGGAGGCCTCTGTGCTTTTGTTTGCCAGATTGCGGACTTCATCGGCTACTACGGCAAACCCTTTTCCGGCGGCGCCTGCGCGGGCGGCTTCTACGGCGGCGTTCAAGGCGAGAATATTGGTTTGGAACGCAATATCTTCAATGATCTTCATGATTTTGCTGATCTCGCTGGAGCAGCTGCTGATATCTCCCATTGCATGGGTCATCTGCTGCATTTTTTCTTTGCTCACGTTCATCTTTACGCTGACACTGTCTGCCGCTTTACTGGCTTGCCGCGCACTGTCTGCGTTCTGATTTACCTTGTTGGAGATTTCGTCAATCGTGGCGGCGAGTTCCTGCACAGAGCTGGCCTGCTCAGTCGCCCCCTGGGCAAGCGCCTGAGCGCCATTCGATACTTGATCCGCTCCGCCCGCGACCTGAGCGGAACTTTGGCTGATTTGCAGCATTGTGTCATTGAGCTTGTCTGCAATGCCCCGGAACGAGACAAGCAACGGATAAAAGCCGCCTGTATACGATTCCTCGCAGGTCGAATCCACCGTAAAATCTCCCTCGGCCATTTTAGCAAGGAATTGATTCTCATCCTCAATAATAAGCTGAAGCTTATGGATCAACTTGCCTACCTGAACGGCGAGAACACCCAGTTCATCCTTCGAGGTATAGGAAATCTTTACATCCAAATCCCCTTCCGCCATTTTTATGGCGGCATTCTGGATTTCAGAAATAGGGATTTTGATCAGGCGTATAATCACAAATGAAAAGAAGACGCCCACAAGGATGATGGCAATGACAACTGCCGCCATGGTCAAGGTGGCGGTTCTGTAAAGGGAAGCGCTTTCCACCGCCGCATCGTCGCTTCCTTTTGTATTGTAATCGATAATATCATCAAAAGCGCTGTTCAAAGAGTTGAAAAGCGCCTCACATTCTCCGTCCAGAATCGCACGGGCACTTTCAGAGCGGCCCTGTTTGGCGAGAGCCAACATTTCTTCTTCCGCCGCCTGATACTGTGTCCAGAGATTGTTTGCGTTGTTATAGAAATTTCCTTCTTCCTCATCGATCATATCCCCATACGCGGCTAAGAGTGCGTCCATGGTTTTGATTCCATCCTGGAGGGACTGAAGGCTGGCCTCCTCTTTGCTATCAGAGTCTGCGGTAAGGTACCCCAGCTCATTCAGCCGGATATTGGAAATGGTGGCGCTCAGCTCCCTTGCCGTATCGACACTGGGAAGCCAGCTTGTTGCAATGTCGCTTGTCATGTCGTTCATCCGGCCCATGAGAAAAAATGACATCCCGCTGATAATAAGCATTCCGAGCAGCGCAACTCCTATGAGAATATAGAGCTTCAGTCTGATTTTTAAATTTTTTATGTAGTGAATCATCTTTGCAATCTCCTCTTATATTTCGTTATCCGCAGTTGGCAGCCATAAGAATATATCGGAGATTTTCTCTGTTTGATAAGTGGATTGATGAGAATATAATGGATGCGTTTTTTCGAATGGCTGTAAAGCGGAGGCTTTTTTGTGCTCCGGCGTTCAGCAGCGCGGGCCCCTGGCAAGGCCGGACCCGGCGAAGACCGAAAAAGCGCGCCGCTTTCCGGCGACGGCTTCGTGCAACTTTCCGGCCTTGGAGCGCTTTCTTTGAACCGCGGTTTTCAAACGAAACAAGGAGGAATATGATATGAGCGAAGAGGTGCTGGTGGCGTTGATTGGCCTGGCAGGGTCCGGCCTGGGGTCCGTGCTGGGCATTTTGGTGAGCAGCAAGCTGACCCAGTACCGGCTGGAACAGCTGGAGAAAAAGGTGGAGGTCCACAACAAGGTCATCGACCGGGTATACAAGCTGGAAGAGCGCACAGAGCTCCAGGAGGAAAAAATCAAGGCGGCGAACCGCCGGATTGAGGGGCTGGAAAGGAGAGCGGAGGCGTGAGAGGAAGGCGGCGTAAAAAGGCCGGGCGCTCCGGGCATTCTGCCGGCGGGGAGTCAAATTTCAAAAGCGGGAACCGGGAAGAGCCCCGGAGAAAGTGAGGACAACGGTGAATAAGACCATCATCAAGCGGCTGGGAAATCTTCTCAGCGTGAAAGCCCTGGTGACGCTGACGCTCACCGCCGTGTTCGCCTGTATGGCGGCGGCCGGGAGCATTTCTCAGGACTTTATGACCGTGTATACCGTGGTTATCGCGTTTTACTTTGGGACGCAGAGCCAAAAGGTGCAGGACGCGGTGGAGGGCGGAAACAATGGCGGCGGCTGAGCGGGTTCTGAGCATCGCCCGGAGGGAGCTGGGGACCAAGGAGTCCCCGGCAAACTCAAACCGGGTGAAATACAACGCCTGGTACTATGGCCGGGAGGTCTCCGGCTCTGCCTATCCCTGGTGCATGGTGTTTGTGCAGTGGGTGTTTGCCCAGGCGGGCGTCAAGCTGCCGGTCAAAACCGCGTCCTGCGGGGCGCTGATGAACGCCGCCAGGAGGGCGGGCAGATGGGTGACGGGGGACTACCGTTCCGGGGACGTGGCGATCTATGACTTTCCCGGCGGCGCGGCCACGGACCACACGGGCATTATTGAGAAGGTGACGCCGGGCGGAGTCGTGGCGATTGAGGGCAACACCAGCCAAACCGGAAGCCAGTCCGACGGCGGCATGGTCTGCCGCAAGACCCGGCCCGTAAAATGGATAGCGGGCGCGGTGCGCCCGGAGTTTGAGAAGGAGGACGGCATGGATATCTCGAAACTGACCGACGCGGAGATTCTGGCGCTGGGGAAGCGCATTCAGGAGGTCCTGGGCAGGCAGCCCGTCAGCCCCGCCCTGGCGGCGGAGTTCCAGGAGGCGAAAACCAAGGGCATTACCGACGGAACCGGCCCATGCGCGTTTGCTACCCGCGCTCAGGCCGCCGTCATGACGCTCAGAGCGTCCAAGAAATAAAGAAGGGGCCGGGGACTGTTCCCCGGCCCTTTTTATGCGGTTTTTTGACGCACTTCCCGGCGTGTTTTTCCTCATTTCGCGGCGGATGAGGCCGCTTTCGCCGGTTTCAGAATGTTTTCAGATTTTTGCTGTATGCTGTTTTTTATAAAAAGCCGCGCGTATAGGGAGAAGACCGATGAAAAACGAACATTTCGAGGGCCGGGGCGTTACGCTGAACAGCCTCCTGGAGGAGCGGGAGGCGTTGAATATGCGGATGCTGCTGGCCCTTCAGCTGCGGGATTTGGAGACGCAGGAGACGCTGCGGCGGGAATTGGAAGAGGTCGCCGGCCGGATTGAACGGCTCCTTTCCGGGAGACGTTAGCTTCTGCCGCCGTAGCGGCGGAGGCCGCAGTTATACAACGCCGCCATCCGGGGCTCCAGGACGATTTCCTCCCGCTCGAGCCCCTCGTGCTGGATGTACCAGGTCTCTCCGTCGGTGTTGAGGAGGGGTTCCAGGTCCTTCAAAAGGTAGACGGGCAGGACCACGCTGCCCCGGCTCCAGACCCGGAGGACATTGGGGATGTCCACGTCCGCCGGGGAGTCGATGATTGCCAGGCGGAGCTCCGGGAAATAGGCCCCGCCGAAGGGCTGTTCCACGTCCAGCCCGGCGAAGCCGCTGTCATACAGGGACTCCAGGGCGGCTTCCAGGCTTCCGTTATTCCACACCGGGGCGATGAGGCCGCACTCGCTGAGCTTCACCCGTTTTTCTCCCGCCGGGGGGAGGCCGGAGATGGGGATCAGATCGTCCAGGACAAAGGGCCCCGTCTTCGTCTTGGGCAGAAAGATACGGGAGGCGCTGTCGGAGGTGAGGCTCATGGACAGGGCGTGGATGATCCAGTCCAGGAACAAATCGAAATTCCGCCCGGAGACCTTGCACCGCTGGGCCGCCTGATTCAGGAATTTGCTCATGGCCTCGTAGTCCGTCAGGGCCATGGGCGGCAGGGGACCGGCGTAGAGATTTTTTAAACGTGTGGTGGGCAGCATATGGACCTCCCCGCGCCCTGGGCGCGTTTTGTCAGAATATGCCCATTCTAGCACGCCCGAAGGGAAAACACAAGCTGTAAAGGGAACAACCGTTCCCTGCCCTGCCGCCGGGAAATTCGGGCATTTCGACAGACCGGGCCCCGCCGGAAAGCGGGTTCCCGGGCCTGGGCCTCCAGCTCTGTTTCCCAGCCCTCCCGGCGCAGGGCGCCTCCTCCGTTCGTTCTTTTATTTATACAGTGTTTCAGCCGGTCAACGGGTTTCCGGTTTCCTGAAATTATTTTGAGAAAGTTCCTGGGAATATCCGCCGCGCAAACCGCAGATACTGGGAAGAAACCGTTCTCTCAGGAGGAAGCGCCTATGATGACCGCCTTTGCCCGCACCGTTATCCTCTATTTTCTTATCATGACCGGCCTCCGCCTCATGGGCAAGCGGCAGATCGGCGAGCTGGAGCCCGGCGAGCTGGTGCTGACCATGATGATCTCGGACCTGGCCACCGTGCCCATGCAGGACTTCGGTATCCCCCTGCTGGCGGGGGTCATCCCTATTTTGACCCTGCTGGCCCTGTCCATGCTGCTGAGCCAGCTGTCCCTCACCAGCCTCCGCTTCCGGGCGCTGGCCTGCGGCACGCCCTCGATTCTCATTCGGGAGGGGGTCCTTCAGCAGGAGGCTATGCGGAAAAACCGCTATACCCTGGACGAGCTTTTGGAGGAGCTGCGGGGCCAGGGGATCACCGGGGTGGAGGAGGTCAAGTACGCCGTGCTGGAAAACTCCGGACACCTCTCCGTCCTCCCCTGGGCCAAAAGCCAGCCCCCCACGGCGGAGCAGCTGGGGGTGAAGACCGGAGAGGACGTGACTTTGCCGGTGGTTCTGGTAAACGACGGGCGGCTCCTCCGGCGGAATCTGGAGGCCCGGGGGCTGGATGAGGCCTGGCTCCGGGAGGCCCTGCGGAAAGAGGGGCTGTCCTCTCACCGGGAGGCGTTTTTGCTGACCGTGGACGAGACGGGCCGGGTGGTCTGCGTGCGGAAGGAGGGAGAGCCGTGAAAAAGGGACTGCTGATTCCCGCCGCCCTGCTGGGGGCCATTCTGGCCTTCTGCCTCTGGAACGGCGCCGCCATGTCCGCGCATACGGCCCGCTGGCGGGCACAGCTGGAAGAGGCGGACCGGCTGGTCCTGCTGGAGGACTGGCAGGGGGCCGCCGCCGCCATCCGGGCGGCTTATGCCGGCTGGACGGAGCGCCAGACCTATCTCCACTGCGTCACGGGCCACGATGCCGTGGACGACGCCGAGGCCATGTACCACCGGGCGCTGGCCTTCACCGAGCGGGAGGAGGACAGCGAGCTGCGGGCGGAGCTGGCGGACCTCCGGGACCAGCTCAGGCTGCTGGCGGAGATGGAGGAGTTTTCCCTGCGGAACGTGCTGTAAAACAGCAGGCGGCTGTCCCCAACCGGGGACAGCCGCCTGACGCGGATTTTACAGGATTTCCTCAGGGGGAGACTCCACAGGAGGGGCTTCCACGGCGGCGGAGACGGCGGAGGGGCGGGGCGCGGAAATTTCCGTCTCCGCCGCCACCTCCTCGCAGGTTTTCTGCTCCCTGGGCTTTTCCTCGTCTTCCCACAGGGAGTCGTATTCCTTCTCGTTCTGCCGGGCCAGCAGCGCCGCCTGCTTGGCGGCCATGTAGAGCTTCATGTCGTAGTCCATCAGCTTCTGCAGATCCTTGGCCGGGACCTTGGCCCCGGAGGAGACGCGGCGGAAGACCTCCATGATCTTGCCCATTTCCTCCGCCATTTTGGCCTGAGTCTCGGCCTGATGCCGGTTGCACTCGTCCCCGAAGACCTTGGTCTCCATGGCGGTGATGCCCATCAGGGCCTTGTCCACCGCGTCATACTGGGCGTCCAGCAGGGACAGCTCCTTGGAAATCTCCACCCGGTCGAAGGAAGACGGCAGGGACCCGCCCGGCTCCTTTAGAATCTTGGCCAGGGCCTCCCGCTTCTCCCAGATTTCGTGCTGGTGGGCCGCGTAGGACTGCTTGGCGTCCCGGATCTTCATGGGGCGTCACCTCCTCAATGGGATTGGCCGGCTTTACTTCTTCACGATGCCCGCCGTGTCCATGGCGATCATCAGTTCCTCGTTGGTGGGGATCAGCAGGACCTTGACCTTGGAGTCGGGGGTGGAGAGGACGGTCTCCTTGCCCCGGACGTCGTTGGCGGCGGCGTCCAGCTTCACGCCCATGTACTCCAGGCCCTCGCAGACCATGGAGCGGATGGCCTTGTCGTTTTCGCCGACTCCGGCGGTGAAGATCACCGCGTCCACCCCGCCCATGGCGGCGGCGTAGGCGCCCACGTACTTTTTCACCTCATAGGCGAACTTCTCCCGGGCCAGGGCGGCCTTGGCGTCGCCCTTCCCGGCGGCGGACTCCAGATCCCGGAAGTCGGAGCTGACGCAGCTCAGTCCCTCCACGCCGGACTTTTTGTTCAGGGCGTTCAGCATCTCGTCGATGCCCATTCCCCGCTTGTTCATCTCATACTGGAGGATGCCCGCGTCCAGGTCGCCGGACCGGGTGCCCATGGGCACGCCCGCCAGGGGGGTGAAGCCCATGGAGGTGTCCACGCTCTTGCCGCCGTCCACCGCGGTGATGGAGGAGCCGTTGCCCAGGTGGCAGGAGATCAGCTTGACTTCTTCGGGCTTCTTGCCAAGCATGGCGGCGGCCCGGCCCGCCACGTACTTGTGGCTGGTGCCGTGGAAGCCGTAGCGCCGGACCTTGTCCTCCTCGTACCAGGCGTAGGGCAGGGCGTACATATAGGCCCTGGCGGGCATGGTCTGGTGGAAGGCGGTGTCGAACACGGCCACCATGGGGGTGCTGGGCATGAGCTTCCGGCAGGCCTGGATTCCGATGATGTTGGCGGGGTTGTGCAGCGGCGCCAGGGGATTGCACTCCTCAATGGCGGCCATAACCTCGTCCGTGATCAGGACGGAGGCGGCAAACTTCTCCCCGCCGTGGACCACCCGGTGGCCCACGGCGTCAATCTCGCCCATGGAGGAAATCACGCCGTTTTCCTTGTCCGCCACCGCGTCCAGCACGGCCTGGATGGCCTCGGAGTGGGTGGGCATGGGGATGTCGATGGCGTCCAGAGTCTTCTTCCCTTCGGCCTTGTAGGTGAATTTGCCGTCGATGCCGATGCGCTCGCAAAGACCCTTGGCCAGCAGAACGCCGCTTTCGGGGTCCAGAAGCTGATATTTCAGGGAAGAGCTCCCCGCGTTGATGACCAGAATGTTCATGATGACCGTCTCCTCTTTTTGGGGAAGCCCTTGCGGGATTCCCAGATTTCATATAATATAGAGCGGCGGGGAAAGGGCGGAAGGCCCGGTTTCCCTGTCGGCTAACTTCATTATACCAGACTTTCCAGGAGTTACAACCGCTTTTTTACCAAACTGTCACTTTTTTGTCACCACTTCAAGGGGGAATTTTATGGCCGCCGCTGGTATCATTACAGAATACAATCCCCTTCATATGGGCCACGTCCACCTGATGGCGGAGGCCCGCCGCCTCCTGGGGCCGGAGACAGGGATCCTCTGCGTCATGAGCGGGAACTACGTCCAGCGGGGGGACTTTGCCGCTGCGGGCAAGCACGCCCGGGCCGCCGCCGCCGTAAGGAGCGGGGCGGATTTGGTGCTGGAGCTGCCCGTTCCCTGGGCCCTCTCCTCGGCGGAGGGCTTCGCCGCCGGGGCCGTGAAAATATTGAAGGCCACGGGGGCCGTCAGCCATTTGGTCTTCGGCAGCGAGGGCGGGGACGCCGCGCCCCTGGTCCGCTGCGCGGAGGCGCTGTGCTCCGGCGCTTTCCCGGAAGCCCTCCGGGAAGAGCTGAAAAAAGGGGATTCCTTTCCCGCCGCCCGCCAGCGGGCCCTGGAGGCCCTGCTGTCCAAGGAGGACGCGGCGGCGCTGTCCCGGCCCAACGACACCCTGGGCGTGGAGTACTGCAAGGCCCTCCGGGGCAGCGGGATTCAGCCCGTCGCCGTCCTCCGGCGGGGGGCGGCGCATGACGGCGCGGACGTCGGGGACGGCATTGCATCCGCCTCAGCCATCCGCGCCCTTCTCCGGCAGGGGGAGGAGGAAGCCGCCCTGGGCCTGTGCGCCCCCGCCATGGCGGAGGCCTACCGGATAGAACGGGAGGCGGGGCGGGCTCCCGCGTCCCTTGAACGCTGTGAGCGGGCCATCCTGGCCCGGCTGCGCTTCCTGGAGGAAGCGGACTGGGCCGCCCTGGAGCTGGGGAACGAGGGATTGTACCGCCGCTTTTTTCGCTCCAGCCGGTCCGCCGCTTCCCTGGCGGAGCTTTTGGAGACTGTAAAGACAAAACGCTACCCCATGGCCCGGCTGCGCCGGACGGTGTTCCGGGCCTATTTGGGACTGCCCCCCGCGCCGCCGGAGGAGCCCGCCTATCTGCGGGTCCTGGCGGCCAACGAGCGTGGGACGGCCCTGCTGGCCGGGATGCGGAAAACCGCCGCCCTGCCGGTTTTGACCAAGCCCGCCGCCGTCCGCCGCCTGGGGCCCGGGGCCCGGCGCCTCTTTGACCTGGAGGCCAGGGCAGACCGGCTGTACGCCCTGGCCTGCCCGGACCCCGCCGCCGTCCCGGACGCGTGGCGGACCGGCCCGGTGATTGTCCGGGAGGGGGCGGGCTGAACAAAGGAGGAAACCCCATGAGTACCATGATCGCTTTGCTGCTGGTGCTGAGCTCCCTGGTGGGCTGCGCCGGGGAGACGCTGACCAACGTGAAAAACGCCCTGCCGGACCTGCCCCCGGAGACGTTCTCCTTCTCGGTGGAGCTGGAGGAGTACGAGGAAACCGTCCGGGACGAGGATGGCGCGGCGCTGGTGGAGTGCTCCTACGCGCTGCCGGTGATGAAGGCCCTGGCGGCGGACGGAAGCGTCCTGGAGACCGCCGCCACAGAGGGTCAGGCCCGGGCCCTGGCGGCGGCGGAGACCTTCAATGCCCGCTTTGACCCCTGGAAGGGCAACGCTCAGACTTTGGCGAAAAGCGCCAAGGAGGACCGGGCCTTCCGGAACGAGTCGGGGCTGGAGCCCATGACGTATACCGACGATTTGTGGTGCGCCGTCTATCAGACGGAAACCCTGGTCAGCGTTTCCGGAACCTACAGCACCTACACCGGCGGGGCTCATCCCAACCACATCCTGATGAGCTGGAATTTCGACCTGGAGGCTGGGGAGTTCTTTGAGCCGGAGATCCTGGACGAGGGAGGGGACCTCCGGGAATACGTCCGGTCAGCCTTGGTGCGGCAGGTCCGGGAGGCGGACGAGGTGCTGGGAGAAAAGCTGGAGGACCTCTATTGGGAGGATTACGAGGATATTCTGGCGGACTGGCTCAATTACGCCATCAGCTTTGATGAAGAGGGCATGACCGTGGGCTTCTCCCCCTATGAGCTGGCCGCCTATGCCGCCGGGCCCCAGACGTTCCATTTGACCTATGAGGAGCTGTCGCCCCATTTGGGACCCCACGGCAAGGCGCTGCTGGGGCTGGAAGCGGCCTCCGCCGGGGAAACCGCCGGATAAGGAAAAGAACAGCGGGCCGCCCTTTCCGGGGCGGCCCGCTTTCTCATGGAATTTAAGTGATTTCCGCAGGGACGGCCTCCGCCTCGGGGGCCGGGGTCTCGGGAGCCGCCTCGGAAAGAAGCTCTTCTTTGACCTTGCGCCCGAAGAGGGGCTTCCGGGGCTTTTTCGGGGGCTTCTCCCCCTTGTGCTTCCGGCGGAAGATGTGGCTCAGGTTGTCGATGACGGAATAGTACACCGGGGTGAACACCAGGGTTACAATGGTGGAGATCACCATGCCCGCGATCATCGTAATGCCCATGTCCGACATCATTTCGTTGGTCTCCCCGATTCCCATGGCCATGGGGACCATGGCGAGGATGGTGGTCAGGGTGGTCATCAGGATGGGCCGCACCCGCAGGGGGCAGGCGTGGAGGATGGCGGTTTCCCGGTCCTCGCCCCGGGCCCGGCGGATCTTGATGTACTCCACCAGAATGATGGAGGAGTTGACCACCGTGCCCGCCAGCATGATGATGGAAACCAGGGACAGCATGGAGAGGTCCCGCCCCGTGACGGGGAGGCCGAAGAGGGAGCCGGTAAAGGCCACCGGGAGAATCAGCATGACCATGACGGGCATGAGGAAGCTCTCAAACTGCACCGCCAGGACGAAATACACCAGCAGCAGCGCCGCCGCCAGGGCAATGAGCAGATCGCCGAAGCTCTCCATCATAGTCTCATAGGAGCCGTCGGTCTCCACGGCGTAGCCCTGGGGGAAGGTGTAGTTGTTCAGAATCTCCCAGACGGCGGCGGTCATGGCGGCGGTGTCGCCGCTGACGGAGTCGCCGGAGATGGTCACCTGCCGGGTCTGGTTGGACCGGACGATGGTCTGGGGCGCCTGTTCGATGGCGACGTTCGCCACGGAGCCCAGGGGCACCGTGCCGCCCATGGCGGAGGGCACGCCCATGGATTTCAGCGCGTCCAGGCTTTTCGCCGCCGCGCCGCCGCCCCGGACCACCACGTCCAGCTCGCGCCCTGTGATGGTCACTTTTGTGGCGGTGGAGCCGGTAAGCTCCGACCGGACCGCCTGGCCGATGGAAGCGGCGGTGAGGCCGTACTGGGCGGCGGCCTCCCGGTTTACGGAGACCTTCACCTGGGGCACCTCGTCGGACAGGGAGCTCTTCACGTTCACCGCGTCGGGCAGGGCCTCGATTTGGGAAATGAGGTCGTCCGCCAGGAAGGCCAGGGTATCGTAGTCGTCTCCCTCGATGTTGACCGCGATGTCTCCGCCGCCGCCCATCATCATATCCGCGTCGGAGGCGGAGACGGTGATTTCACAGCCGGCAATGTCCTGCACCGCCGCCCGGAGGGCGATGGCAATGTCGTTGCTGCCCCGGGCCCGCTGGGACTTGGAGCCGATATCCAGCATCATGGTAACGGACTCGTTGTAGGCAATGTAGAACATCTCCTCAACTTCCGGCACCTCCGCCTCCACAATGGCGGTGACCCGGTCGGCAATGACGGAGGTCTCGTTCAGCTGGGAGCCGATGGGCATGCTGACGTTGACCGAGATCTGCCCCTGGTCCATGTCGGGGATGAGGACCATCTTCGTATTGACCAGGGTGATGCCGAAGAGGACCACCAGGGCAAAGGAGGCCGCCATGCCCAGGAAGAGGTGATGGACAAAGAAGTCCAGGGTTTTCAGGTAGAAGGCGCCGATCTTCTCCATCAGCCGCTTCAAGGGGCCGGGCTGCTTCCCGGCCAGTTTTTCCTGACGGCGGCGGACCTTCTCCTCGTCCAGGGTGAAGTAGCAGAGGAGGGGCACCAGGGTCAGCGAAATGACCAGGGAGGCAAAGATCAAGGAGGCGATGGTCAGGCAGAAATCCTTGAACATCATCCCCGCCATGCCGCCGGTAAGGGCCAGGGGGACAAAGACCGCCTCGGTAGTGAGGGTGGAGGCCAGGACGGAGCTGGTGACCTCCTTGGTGCCCTCAATGCAGGCGTCCGCCCGGCTGCGGCCCTCGGCGGAAAAGCGGTAGATGTTTTCCAGCACCACGATGGAGTTGTCCACAATCATGCCCACGCCCATAGCGATGCCGCCCAGGGACATCATGTTCAGCGTCAGGTTGAAGGCCCGCATGAGGACGAAGACCGTCAAAATGCAGATGGGCATGGACACGAATATAGTCAGCGTGGCCCCGCCCCGGCGGAGGAACAGCAGCACCACAACGGCCGCCAGCAGCACGCCCTGGAGGATGTTCTGATAGGCGGCGTCCACCGTCTGGTTGATGTAGTCGCTGGCAAGGTAGGGGGCGGAATAGCGGAGGCTTGGGTTCTCCGTCTTCAGGTTTTCCAGCCGCTTTACCACCTGCTCGGAGACATAGACCTCGTTGGCGGCGGACTGCTTGGAGACCTGGAGGACCACACAGGCGGCCTCGCCGGACTTTGCCATGGCGTCCATGTCCTTGTCCTCCAGGGTGACATTTGCCACTTCGGCCAGGCGCACCGCGCCGCCGGTGGGCAGGGAGAGGATCATGTTGCGCACGTCGTCCACGGTCTGGAACTTGGCGTCGGTGGAGACGGTGAGCTTTTTGGACCCGTTTTCAAGGCTCCCGCCGGGGTAGATCAGGTTCTGCCCCGCCAGGAACTGGGACACGTAGGAGGCGGAAAGGCCGTAGCCCGCCGCCCGGGTGGGGTCCAGCTCCACGGCGATCTGCTGCTCCACGCCGCCGTTCACCGTCACCTGGGCCACGCCGTTGATCCGCTCCAGGGCGGGGACCACCAGGTCCTCCGCCAGGGTCTGGAGCTGGCTCAGGTCCTCGCCCACCAGGGCGATCATGGCCGTGGGCATCAGGGCGCTGAGGTTCATGTTGATGATCACCGGGTCCATGGCGTCCTCCGGGAGGCTCACCATGTCGAACTGCTCCCGGAGCTTTGTGGCGGCGATGTCCAGGTCCGTGCCGTCCACATAGGTGATCTGAATCTGGCTCACGCCGTCGGAGGAGGTGGAGGAAATCGTGTCCACGCCGGGGACGGACATGATGGCCCCCTCCAGGGGCCGGGTGACCAGCTCCTCAATGTCGCTGGGATTGGCCCCGGTGTAATAGCAGGCCACCACGGCCATGGGCATCTCCATCTCCGGCATCAGGGCCATTTGGAGCTGGGTGGCGAACATCAATCCGAAGACGCAGATCAAGATGCTGGCCAGGATGGTTGCCACCTTGTGCTGGATGCTTGCTCTGGCGATACTCATGTTCAATTATTCCTCCTGGCCCTCTCCCGCTTCGGCAGCGGCGCCTTCGCCGGATTCCGCGCCTTCCTCCGGCGGCTCCGCCGGAGCGTCCGTGCCGGAGACCACGCGGACCGGGTCGCCGTCGGTCAGATACGCCTGGCCCACGGTGACCAGCTGCTGTCCGGCGGAAAGGCCGGTGAGGACCTCCGTCACGCCGTTGCCGGTGAGGCCGGTGGAGACCTCCACGTATTTGGCGGCGCCGTCCTCCACCACGAAGACGTACCGGGTGTCCCCCCGGGTCAGCACCGCCTCGGTGGGGACGACGATGGTGTTCTCAGACACGTCGGTGTGGAAGGTGACGTCGGCGAACATGCCCGCCAACAGCCCGTCGGTGTCGGAGGGCAGGGACAGCGTGACGGTGTAGAGCCGGGTCTGCATGTTGGCGGCCCGCTCCACGGAGCGGATGGCGGCCTCAAAGGTCTGATTCGCGGCGCTGACGGACACGTCCGCCTTGTCTCCCGCCGAGAGCTTGGGCACCAGGGCCTCGGACACCTGGACCACGGCTTTCATCTGCTCCGCCCCGTCAATGACGGCCAGGGGGGCGGTGTTGGAGATAAAGCCCCCTTCGGTGGCGTTCATGGTCACCAGGGTGCCGCTGCTGGGGGCGATGACGTTGCCCCGGGCATCCACGTTTTCCAGCACCGTGTCCAGCTGCTCCACGTTGGAAAGGGCGCTCTGCATCCCCGCCTCCAGCTGGGAGAGGGTGGAGTTCCGCTGGGCGACGGCGGTTTGAAGCTGGAGCTCCGCCTGGTCGATTTCCAGCTGGGAGGCCGCGCCGATCTCAAAAAGCTCTTTCAGGTCCCGGACGTTCTTCTCCGCCAGGGCAATCTGCTTTTCAAACACCGCCGCCTGGTCGTTGTAGCTCTGGGCGGAGGAGCGGTAGTTGATGCTGGCGGCGTTGTGGGAGGCCAGGGTGCTGGCGAGATCCAGGGTGCACAGCATGTCGCCGGCCTTGACCTCGTCTCCCGCCTCGGCGTAAACGGCGGTGCATTTGGCGCTGACGGCCACCATGATGGTGGACTGGTCTTCCGCCAGCAGCTGGCCGGAGACGGTGTTCTCCGTGTAGATGGTGTCCGCTCCGATCTCCTGGACCTGGACGGCCACGCCCGGGTTGGCGGGCTCTTCCTCCGGCGTTTCGTCCGCCCCGCCGCAGGCGGTCAGGGACAGCGCCAGCACGGCGGCAAGCAGCGCCGCCAGGATTCTGTTCTTTGTCATGTAGTTCCTCCAAATCATCGTCGCTGGCCGTTAAGTCCCGGACTGGCCGGAGCTCATCACGCCGTAGTTGACGGCCCAGTAGTAGGTCCGGTAGGCGGTGAACAGGTTCCGCCGGGCGGTTTCCACGGCGTCCTTGGCCTCCGTCAGCTCATCCTCCGCATCCAGAAGGGCGTTGCGGGAGAGGTTCCCCTGGCGGTATTTCAGTTCCATGGAGGCATAGGTGCTCTCCTGGAAGGCCAGGGAGGTCTGAGCGGAGTTCAGCACCTGCTGGTAGTCCTTCACGGAGTCGAAGGCATTGCGGAAGTTCATCTCAAAGCTCTGCTCCGCCATCTTGTACTCGTACAGCGCCGCCTCATAGGTGTGCCGGGCGCTGCGGACGTTGTATGTATTTTGGGCGTAGCTCTCCCGGGTGTCCTCATAGGAGTCGTCCGCCTCGTCCAGCTTTTTCTTGGCGGCAAAGAGGTCGTAGCTGCGGGTCTTGGCCTCGGAGAGATCCGGCTTGTAGTCCATGGAGTCCACCAGCCCCTGGCTCAGCGCCGGAAGGGGGCCCAGGACCAGGGACCCGTTGAGGCTGGCCCCGATCATGGACTGCATCTGGAGCTTGCACCGCCGGAGGTTCATCTCCAGGGTGCTGAGATTGCTCTGTAAGGCTGCCCGGCCGTTGCGCACCTGCTCCAGGGTCAGGGCGGAGACCTGCCCCAGCTCATAGCGGAGCTCCATCTCCTTCAGGCTTCGATCCAGGGCGGTGAGGTTCCGCTGGAGGGTGCCCTTGGTCTGCTCCAGCTCCAAAATGGCGAAGTAGAGGGACTCGGCCCCCACCACGGTGAGGTCCTGGGCGTTTTTCAGCTGCTTCCTGGCGGCGGCGGAATCCTTCTGGAGCTTGCCGGAGGCCAGGTCCGACACGGTGGCGCTGAGGCTGGCATAGGAGCTGGCCAGGTTGGAGATGATATAGCCCTGCATGGCCCCCTCCATTTCGCTGGCGACGGGGATTTGGGCGTACATCATCTGCGCCGCTTCCAGGCTGGTCATCTGGGCGTTCAGGCTCTGGTACATGTCGGTGTAGTCCATGGCGTCAATGGAGGCGATGGACTCCTGCAGCATCTTGGCGGTCAAACTGCCCTCCAGCACCCGGTCCCGCAGGTCCTCAAAGGCCAGATAGCGGAAATCGTCCTCTCCGGTGAAGGCCAGCTCATCGTCCATCGTACTGCCTCCGGCGGAGGCTTCCGGCGTGCCGTCGGGCCGCACGACGATAGGGCTGCTGCTGGGCCCGGCGGGGGGGAGGGCGTCAGGGGCCTCCGTCTCTTCGGGGGCTTCGGGGGCTTCCGGCTCTCCGGCGTCTCCGGCGGAGTCCCCGGCATCCCCGGAGGGATCCGCGTCGTGGCGGGGTTCCTCCGCCTTTGCCTGGGGCGGCGGCTCCGGGCCCGGCTGGGCCAGGGCGGGTATCACGCACAGCGGCAGCGCCAGGGCCAGCGTCAGCAGCAGCGCAATCCATTGCTTTTTCATGGGGTCCTCCTTACAGATATGTATGGTTTCCATTCGCCCAGGTATGGGAGCGCCTCCGCTCCAGGGGCGTTTTTTCTTGTTATACACCTTCCACCTGGGGGAAGGTCAAGAAAAAGTTTCAGAATTCTCCGCGATTCTCAAACTGCCGTGCTTGACGATTTCCAGCTTGACGGCCAGCTCCTCCCGGTGAAGCGCCCGGTCCTCCGGGCAGAGCATGGCGTCCATACAGGCGCTGCCCAGGGCCGCCATCAAAAGGCAGAAGACGATGCGCCCATACTCCGGGCTGGGGTCCCGGAGGCCGGAGAGGTCCGTCAGGTCCCAGATGCCGTCCAGCAGCCGCTGGCCCGGCCGGGTGGGGAGGAACTTTTGAATGTCCAGCCCCTGGTTATTCCGAACGAAATTCATGCACCGTTTCATCATGGGGTCCAGGGCCGTCTCCTGCGCGGTAAAGCGGTCGAAGCAGTCCAGCTGCGCCTGGAAGATGTCCCCGCCATTGGCCTTCAAAATCCGGCGGTACTCCTCCTTGATGTGGTTCCGCACCTCCTCCAGGAGGTAGGCGAACAGGTCCTCCTTATCGGAGAAGTACTGGTAAAAGCTCCCCCGTGGGATGCCCGCCCGGCGGACAATCTGATTGACGGAGACGTCGGTGAAGCGGGCCCCGGCGAACTCCGCCCAAGCGGCGTCGAGAAAGCGGCGCCGCTTTTCCTCCGGCAGCCGGAGGAAGGTCTCTGTACACATATGAATCCCCCATAGCAAAAATGACATCCTGTCATTTTGTGACAAGCTGTCACTTATTATAGTCAGGGCTAACGGCCCTGTCAACCGTTTTGTGCCTCCGGGGGCGTTAAGTTTCTGTGAATAAAGAAGTGTTGGGGCCGTCCCTTCCGGGACGGCCCCTGGCCCTCAATATCGCGTCTCCAGCCGCTTGTAAATCAGGATGCCGGCCGTAAACTCTACCAGCAGGAACGCCGCCAGGAAATAGATCAGCAGCTCCGCCGCCTCCTCCGGCACCACACCCAGCTTCCCCAGAATAGAGAAGACCACGATGGCGGCGCAGGCCAGCAGCATCCCCAGGACATAGGCATAGCGCCCGGACCGGTCCCGGAGCATGGATTTCCGCTCGTCCCGGAGCTCGATCTGCTCCTCCTCCAGGTGCCTTTGGTAAGAGTCGGCGGTTTCCAGCTTGGTCCATTTGACGTACTTGTAGACCTGCATGACGCCGGGGCCGGTAAAGGCCCCGAAAAAGCCGCAGAACAGGCTGTCCAGGGGCGTTTCCAGCAGCAGCGCCGCCAGCAGGAACAGGATTCCCCCGGCAATCATACCCAGGCCGAACCAGAGTTCCCTCTTCTTCATGGCATATCCTTCCTTTCGTGAATGAAAATCTCCTCAATGGGGAGTCCGAAAAAATCCGAGATCGCAAAGGCCAGTTCCAGCGACGGGCTGTAGCGCCCGGTCTCGATGGAGCTGACGGTCTGCCGGGAAACCCGGATGGCCCTGGCGAATTCCTCCTGCCGCAGGCCCCGGCCTTTCCGCAGCTCTTCCACGCGGTTCTTCATAGCCGCCTCCTTTCGTGGAAAGGTCCCTTTACAAATAAGAGCGGCCGTCTCCTGATATGTAAAGCTTCCTTTACCAATAAGCTACCACAGCCCGGGCGATTTGTCAAGGGTCCTTTACATAAATTTCCCCCGCCTTGCAATTTTCCCGGCCCTGTAGTATCATAGAGAAACTGCTGAACGGAAAAGGGGACCGCCCATGAAACGAATCTTCCCCGCCCTCTGCGCCCTGCTGCTTCTGACCGCCTGCGGCCCGGACCTGCCGCCGGAGGATTCGGAAAGGCCGCAAATCGTCGCCACCGTCTTCCCGGCCTATGACTTCGCCCGCTCTGCCGCCGGGGAGCTGGCGGACGTGACGCTGCTGCTGCCCCCCGGGGCGGAGAGCCATTCCTACGAGCCCACCCCGGCGGACATCCTCCGGGTCCAGCGCTGCGACCTCTTCATTTACCTGGGCGGCGAGTCCGACGCCTGGGTGGATACCATCCTCTCCGCCATCGAGCCCCGGGGGGACGTGCTGCGGATGATTGACTGCGTGGACCTTCTGGAGGAGGAGACCGTGGAGGGGATGCAGGGGGGCCATGACCATGAGGAGGGCCACGATCACCTGGGTGAGGTGCTGAGCATGGACGAGCATGTCTGGACCGCCCCCCGGAACGCCGCCGCCGTCACCCGGATTATCGGGCAGCGGCTGGCCCTCCTGGACCGGTCGAACGGGGAGGCTTACGCCGCCGGAGCCGAGGCCTACGCCCTGGAGCTGGAGGAGCTGGACCGGGACTTCGCCGCCTTCTTCGACACTCTGCCGGACCGGACCATCGTCTTTGGCGACCGCTTCCCTTTGCTGTATTTCGCGGAGGCCTATGATCTGGACTATTACGCCGCCTTTCCCGGCTGCGGAGCCCAGACGGAGCCCTCGGCGGCTACGGTGGCTTTTCTGACAAGGAAGGTCCGGGAAGAGGGCCTGCCCGCCGTCTGGTATATCGAGTTTTCCAACCACCTGGTGGCGGACAGCATCGCCGAGGCCGCCGGGGTGGAGACGGCCCAGTTCCACACCTGCCACAACGTAAGCCGGGCGGACCTGGAGGCGGGGGCCACCTGCCTCTCCCTGATGCGGGCCAACCTGGAGGCCCTGCGGGAACACATGTGATGTTTAGAACGTACCGATTATGAAAAGGAGGACGCCGCATGGACAACGCCTTTGACTTCCTGACCCTGGATTTTTTCACCCGGGCGGCGGTGTTTCCCGGAAGCCTGGGGACCTTCCGCTACCGCTTCCAGCGCACCGGCTGGATGGGAGACGGGGAGATCCAGGCGTGGGTGTACGAGAACGTCTGCTTTGAGCTGGCGAAGAACGCGGAGACGGAGACCTTTCCCTGGACGGAGGAGGGCGTCGCCGCCTTAAAGGCTTGGCTGAGCCAAAAGCTGGCGGAGAGGGGGACGGAGCCCTACCGGATTCCCTACCCGCCGGAAACGGAATAGGAAACAGGCGGCCCTCCTTTCAGGAGGGCCGCCTGCCCGTTCAGCCGGTTTTCTGCCGCGCGGACGCGGGCAGTTATTTAATGTAGTATACCCGGCCGTCCTTCCGCGCCGCCGCCTTGGGCGTCTCGCCCTCCGCGTAGCCCAGGGCACAGTGGCCGATGCCCTCATAGTCCTCCTCAATGCCCAGGGACTTCAGCAGCTCCTTTCCCCAGGGCGTTTCAAACTCCTCCTTCGCCCGGTGAATCCAGCAGCTCCCCACGCCCAGGGCATGGGCCGCCACCATCAGGTTCTCCATGACCACGCTGCCGTCGTAGACCCGGTTGGGCCAATCCTTTTTCGCCAGGACGATCAGCATGGCGGGCGCGCCGTAGAAGGGGTCAAAGCCCGCCTCCCAGCCGCCGATTTCGCAGTTCATCCGCACAATTTTGTCCCGGAGCGCCCGATCGGTCACCTGGATGATGATGGTGTTCTGCTGGCCCTTCCCGCTGGGGGCGTAAAGCCCCGCCTCGATGATCTGGTCCAGAATCTCCTGGGGCACCATGTCCGCCTTGTATTTGCGGACGCTTCTCCGGTTCCTGAGCTGTTCCAACACGTTTTCCAACGCCGGACCCTCCTTTATCAATTTATGAATTGGAAGCATAACTTCATCATACCATCTCTTGGGCCGGAAGTCCATACCGGGGCCCTTGCCAGGGCCTCCCTTTTGTGGTATACTGCTCTCAATTTTCAACCGCAGAAAAGGAGGAAGGCCATGTTTACCGGCTTTACCGACGAGACGGTGGACTTCATGTGGGGCATCCGCTTTAACAACGAGCGGGCCTGGTTCGAGGCCCACAAGGAGATCTATCTGCATCACTTCTACCGCCCCATGCAGGCCCTGGGGGCGGAGATTTACGCCTTTATCCGGGACAAGCGCCCGGACTACGACCTCATCAACAAGGTCACCCGCATCTACCGGGACGCCCGCCGCCTCCACGGCCGGGGGCCTTACAAGGAAAGCCTGTGGTTTTCTGTGGAGGAGCCCGCGGAGCAGTGGACGGCCAAGCCCACCTTTTGGTTTGAGCTGATGCCGGAGAGCTGGACCTACGGCATGGGGTATTACCTCCCCAAGGCCCTGACCATGGCGAAGCTCCGGGCCCGGCTGGACCGGGACCCCAAGACCATGGAGGCCCTGACCCGGGCCCTGGAAAAGCAGGAGGAATTCCAGCTGGAGACGGAGGCCTACAAGCGGTCCAAGGGCCCGGCCCCCTCGGCGCTGCTGGAGCCCTGGTATCAGGCGAAGTCCTTTGTGATCCGCCACGAGGAGAAGCTGACGGAGGACCTGTTTTCCCGGGCGATTGTGGACCGGCTGAAGCGGGGGTATGAATTTTTGCTGCCTTACTATGATTACTTCGTGACGCTGGACGGGGACCCGGACCCTCGGGAAGCGGGCTGAAACGGCCCGGGGCCCCGTGGCTCCGCCGCGGCTTCCTTGAAACAGGGCAATAGGGAACAGGGCCAGCCTTTCAGCTGGCCCTGTTCCCTATTGTTTGGAAGATTGGATGAAAAGAAGTTTTGTCTCTTGCAAGTATTAAGATACAGGAGAGTTGTTAAGGAAACCAGCATCAATTGTTACAAAAGTCTTAAATCTTATGTCAACCAAATTCGCGGGACGCCGGCCGAGAAAATTGGATAGATTTTCCAGCGAGTCAAAAAGCCTATAGCTGAAATGGCACGGGAAATCCCTCCCAGGCTTCCCGCGTGCATGGCCCGGTCAATGAACGCGGCTGCGCAGGCCGGCGAAAAAATCGGACAGGACCTGCCGGCACTCTTCCTCCAGCACGCCGCCCACCAGGGCGGGGGAGTGGGGGAAGTCCTCCATAAAGAGATTGGTCACGCCGCCGCAGGCCCCGAAGGCCGGGTCCCGGGCCCCGAACCAGACCCGGCCGACGCGGGCGTTGAGAATAGCCCCGGCGCACATGGGACAGGGCTCCAGAGTGACATAGAGCTCGCACTCGTCCAGCCGCCAGGAGCCCAGGGCCGCGTTGGCCTGGGCGATGGCCTCCATCTCGGCGTGGGAGGCGGCGGAGCGTTTTTCCTCCCGGCGGTTCCGTCCCCGGCCCACCACCACGCCCTCCCGGACGACGACGCAGCCCACGGGAACCTCCCCGGCTGCGGCGGCCTCCCGGGCCAGGGCCAGGGCCTGTCTCATAAAAATTTCCTGCATGGGGGACCCTCCTGTATGAAAACTGGCATATTTGTCCAGACTCGCCATATAAAGTATTATACAGGAGGGACAACGCTATGAAAACCACTTTCTTGAAAAAAACCCGGCAGGACCCGGAGCTGCTGGCCCTGAAAGAGGAGCTCCAGAGCGCCAGGGGGGATTTGTCCCTGGCTTACCGGCGGTTCGACCAGGCGGTGGACCCGGAGCTGGTGGAGTCCTGCATCTATCAGATCAAGGCGGAAAAGGCCCGGTGCAATTACCTCATCCGGGCCATCAAGGAGCGGAGCCCGGAGAGCTTCCTGCCCCGGCTGGAGGGCGAAGCGGCATGGACTTGAATCAGAAGATCATCGCCGCTCTGCTGGCGGGGTTTTTCCTCATCGCCCTGCTGCGGGTGTTCAGCGCGCCGCTGAAGCTGGCAGTGAAGGTGCTGGCAAACACCCTGCTGGGCTTCCTGGCTCTCTGGGCGGTGAACGCCACCGCCGGAGTGACGGGCATCGCCCTGGGGATCAACGTCTGGAACGCCCTGGTGATCGGAGTGCTGGGGCTTCCGGGCTTTGTCCTGCTGCTGCTGGTGCAGTGGGTGCTGTAGAAATACATAGGCCGGTCCCTCCGGGGCCGGTTTTTTCTAAGCGGATAATTTAAATTAGAGATCGAGCATTTAGGAGATAATCGAAGATTTTGATAGAAACTTAGAGTATATACGGCGCTGGTTAAAAATCCTGTTGACATTGCCGGGAAGCCATGGTATAAATAACCTTGCTCCGTAAGGAGCGTTTGATTTGTAAGACCAAATGGAAAATATACTGATGGAGGAAAGACCATGTCCACTTTTATGGCAAACAAGGCCAACATTGAGCGCAAGTGGTACATCCTGGACGCCGCCGGAAAGCCCCTGGGCAAGACCGCCGTCCGGGCCGCCGATCTGCTGCGCGGCAAAAACAAGACCACCTTCACGCCCCACGCCGACTGCGGAGATAATGTCATCATCATCAACGCGGGAAAAGCGGTGCTCACCGGCAAAAAGGGCGAGCAGAAGATCTACCGCACCCACTCCGGCTGGGTGGGCGGCTTGAAGGAGACCCCCTACCGCATCCTGATGCAGGAGAAGCCCGAGGTTGCCATGCGGGTGGCCGTCCGGGGCATGATGCCCAAGAACACCGTGGCTAAGGATTCCTTGAAGCGCCTGCACATCTATGCTGGCGCCGAGCACAAGCAGCAGGCCCAGAAGCCCATCGCCCTGGACGCTGAATAAGGAGGAGGAAGCGTATGTATCAGTCTAAGAAGCCTTATCTGTATGGTACGGGACGCCGGAAGTCCTCCGTCGCCCGGGTCCACCTGTTCCCCGGCGGAACCGGAAGCATCACCATCAACGGCCGGGACATCGACGATTACTTCGGCCTGGAGACCCTGAAAATGGTGGTCCGCCAGCCCCTGGAGGCCACCGGCAACACCGGCAAAATGGACATCGTGGCTACCGTCACCGGCGGCGGCGTCACCGGCCAGGCCGGCGCCCTGCGCCACGGCATCGCCCGGGCCCTGCTGCTGGCCAGCGAGGACAACCGCCCTATCTTGAAAAAGGCCGGGTTCCTCACCCGCGACCCTCGTATGAAGGAGCGCAAGAAGTACGGCCTCAAGGCTGCCCGCCGCGCGCCTCAGTTCTCCAAGCGCTGATTTTGCAAAGCGAATCATTTTATACCGCATACAGCAGCGGGACCTCATGGGAGGTCCCGCTGCTTTTTTGCGCTCAGCAAAAGCCCTGGGAGCCATTCTCCTGGAGCAGGTGCTCGCAGAGCTCCCGCTGCTTGGTGTCATAGAACTCCATGTATTTCAGGGCATAGATGTCGCAGAGGATATAGCGCTGGCGGCCCGTCTGGTAGATGATGAAGTAGTCGTTCCCCACCTCGTGGAGGATGCCCTCCCAAACCATGGTGCCTTGGGTGCCGATGAGCAGGGTGGCCGCCACGAAGTTCCCCCGGTTCCGCAGCAGCATGGCCTTCAGGGAACCCAGAAACGCCTCTCCGGTGGTGGTGGGAGCCTCAATGACCTCGGCGGGCTGGTGGTTCTGGAGGTCCAGGTCCCCGGTGCTGCCCGCAAATTCATTGTGGGCGGGATGCCGGGCCGGCGGGCGGACCGCCGGAACAGAAGAGACCGGACCCGTGGAACCGGCGGCGTTTGCAGAGTTTGTGGAGCCGGTAGAGCCCGTAGAACCCGTAGAACCCGTGGAGCCCGTAGAGCCGCTGGAGCTGGTAGAGCCCGTGGTGCCTGTGGAAGCGGCGGAACCCGCAGAACCTGGAGCGGCAGGGGCCGGAGGAGCAGCGGGACGGGACGGCGCGGGCGTGCCGGAGCTTCCGGAGGAAGTCCCCGCCGAGGGGAACTGGAAGGCCGGGGGCATATCGGCGGGCATGGGCGCGGGGGGATACTGGAACGGGCCTGTCATCCCGGGGGCCGGGGAGGCGGCGGTCTGGGGGGCGCTGATCTCAGAGGACCAGTCTGTCAGGGGCTGGGACATATAGCTCGTGTTGGGCATGATGGACACCTCTCAAGTTTTATAGTATGCGTCGGTAGGATTATAAAAGCAGTGGTCGCCGATACGGGTCTGCCAGTACCCCACGCCGGTGGGGAAGAAGGGCCGGCAGTCGGGGCCGAAGGGATTGTAAAACCAAAGGGACTCCGCCACGTCCGGCAGGCGGTTCCCGGCGATGGCCCAGTCGGCGATCTCGTAGTGGATGGCCTCGGGCCGCATGTTGTATATGTTCTGGGGGTTGTAGGCGCCCCCCTCCGTCTCGCTGGCGCAGACGAACTGATAGGGCTGAAAGATGATGTTTCGGATGCTGCCCTGGCCTACCCGGGCGTACTCGCCGCCCCGGGCGTGGACCCGGTTCATCACTACCCCTGCCACGGCCTTCATGCCGTTTTCCCCCTCGCCGCCCGCCTCACACTCGATCAGGCGCGCCAGCAGCTCCCGGTCGGAATATGCCATGGTGCATTCCTCCTTTGTCGCTGGTTCAGCATACGCGAAAAGGGGGCCGCTGGTGACAGCGGGAAAAGCAGAAAGCCCCGCCTTCCGGCGGGGCTTTCCTCGTTATTTCCCTTGTTCCTGAATCGCGGTGCGGAACATCTCCTCCGCCTGTTCAATGGAGCGGTCCAGGGCGTACCGCCCGGCGTGTTCGCCGTAGCGCTTCCCCATTTCCTCCCGCTCTTCGGGATGCTCAACCCACCAGTCGATCTTCTCCGCCAGGGCGGCGGCGTCCCCGGCGGGGAACAGGCTCCGCCCGTCCAGGGCGAACTGGGGCGTGGCGGACCGGGGGGAGTCCGCGATGACGGGCACCAGGCCGCAGGCGAAGGCCTCCATGCAGCTCATGGCCTCAATCTCCGCGTCGGAGGTGTGGACGTACAGGTCCGCCATGTGGAGGATCTCCAGCAGGCGGTCCGGCTCGTAAAATTCCATGACAATGGGGTTGGGGAGCTTTTCCGCAAGACGCCGGTACTTTTTTTCCAGGGGCCCCTTGCCTGCCAGAATGACCTGGATGCCGTCTTTGTGGCGGCACTGGGCGCAGGCGTCAATGAGCACGTCCTGGCGCTTCTCCCCGGCGTAGCGGCCCACCATCAGCACGTTGAACTTTCCACGCATCCAGTCCTCCTGAGGGGCCCGCCCATAGGTATACCGGGGGCTGATGCCGTTGGAGATGACGTGGAGCCGCGCGGTATAGCCGTGCTGGCGGAGCTGATCGGCAATCATGTTGCTGGGGCAGTGGATGTGGGTGAAACGGTTGAAAAAGGTGTCCCGAAACTTGGTGTAGACAAAGTCGTTCACCCGTTTGCTGTTGCCCATGTGGAGGGTGAAGGTGATGTTCTCCGGCTGGCAGTGGAATGCCGCCGTGTGAGGGATACCCAGGCGCTCCACATGCTTGAGGCCCATGATGGCCAGGGGGGAGGGCATCATGAAGTGGACCACGTCCGCCCAGGCCGCCGCCTTCTCGAAAACGTGCTTGTTGGGAATGGCCAGGCGCATCCCCTGGCTGGTGATGAGGTGCTCCACAATGGGGAGGAACCGCATCTGCCGGACGGCGTATTTGTAGTCCGTGGGCTTGCCGGTGGCGATGACCCGGACCTCGTTCCCGTGCTCCTTCAAGGCCGTGGCGAAGCGCCGGGCGCTGATGGTGGTTCCGTTGTTGGCGTCGTCGAACTGGTCGATGACCAAGACGATTTTCATATTTCCCGCCGGCCCTCTCAGCCCTGAGCCAGGAGCTGCTCCAGCCCCAGGGCCAGCTGGTCCGGGCAGGAGGTGCTCTTGGCCCCGCAGCGGATTCCCTTCAAACGCCGGACGGCCTCCTGGGCGGTCATGCCCTTCACCAGGGCGGAGATGCCCTGGAGGTTGCCGCTGCATCCGCCCATGACCTGGAGATCCTGAATGACGCCCTGGTCGTCCAGGTCCACCCGCATTTCCCGGGAACAGACGCCGCGGGGCTGGAAGGTATAAGTTTTCATATTGGTGCCCACTCCTTTTTAAGCCGCCGGAGACGGCGGACAGTCGTTTAACCTATATACCATAGCATAGAAATGAGAAAAAGGCAAGCCCCGGAGGGCCCGCCTTTTTGGCTCAGCTCTTTAAGAATTCGCCGGGGTCCACCGCCTCCCCGTCCTGGGTGACGGAAAAATGGAGGTGGGGGCTTTGGGCGGCCTCGGCGGAGGCGGTGGCGCCCACCGCGCCGATGATCTGCCCGGCGGTGACCAGGTCCCCCGGCTCCACCGTGGGCCTCGCCTGAAGGTTGGAGTAGGTGGTGGCATACCCGCCCTGGTGCTCAATGACCACGGTGGTGCCCATCAGGGGATCGTCCTCCACGGAGGAAACGGTGCCGGCGGTGGCCGCCAGCACGGTGGTGCCGGGCTTGGCGGAGATGTCCACGCCGTCATGGGTCCGCCAGTCCGCCAGGGTGGGACTGTAGACCAGCTGGTCCATGGAGAAGGCCATCAGCACCTCGCCCTTCAAGGGCTCCACGATGAGCTTGGGGGGTTCCGCCATCACCGGCGTGTCGTCCACCTGCACTTCCGGCATGGTGGGAACGATTTCCACCTCCACCGGAACCGGGGCGGAGGCCTCCACCGGGGGCTCCTCGTCCTCCGGTTCCGGCTCCGGGATATAGGCGCTTTCCACCGGGGCGCTGACCGTCTCCGTGGGCGCCGCCTGCTCTTCGTCGGGCTTGTCCCCGCTAAAGAGCAGGAACCAGCCGCTCACCGCCGCCGCGATCAGGCAGACGGCCAGCAGGAGATAAAAGCCCGTGCCGCTGAGGACGGATTTCAATTTGTGTTCCATGCAAGAGTTCCTCCCTCAATAGAAATAAGTCTGAGGGAAGTATGGACGGGGACAGGAAAAATTATACCGTCCCCGCTTTCTGGAACGCTTTTATTTTCGCGCCTCCAGGGCGGCGGCGTAGAGGTCGTTTTTGCTGAGGCCCGTGTGCTCCGCCACCTCCCTGGCGGCGTCCTTCAGACGCTGCCCGGCGTCCACCAGGGCCAGCACCTGGGCCGCGCCCTCCTCCAGGGTGAGGACGGCGGCCTTTGACCGCTCCGCTCCGGCCACCACCAGGACGTATTCTCCCCGGGGGTCGTGGTCCCGGTAGTACTCCGCCGCCTCCCCCAGGGTGCAGCGGCGGACCTCCTCATGGAGCTTGGTCAGCTCCCGGCAGAGGGCGATCCGGCGCTCCGGGCCGAAGGCCTCGCAGAAGTCTGCCAGCGTGGGGCGGAGCTTGTGGGGGGCCTCGTGGAAGATCATGGTCCGGGTTTCGTTTTTCAGGCTCTCCAGGTGCTCCCGGCGGCTGCGCTTGTTGACGGACAAAAAGCCCTCGAAGGTAAAGCGCCCCGTGGGCAGGCCGCTGACCGCCAGGGCGTTCACCGCAGCGCAGCAGCCGGGGATGGACGTCACCGTCACGCCGTGCTCTCCGCAGAGGCGGACCAGGGCCTCCCCCGGGTCCGAGATGGCGGGGGTCCCGGCGTCGGTGACCAGGGCGCAGCTCTCCCCCGCCAGGAGGCGGCCCAGGACCGCCTGGCCGGCGGCGGCGGCGTTGTGCTCGTGATAGCTTGCCAGGGGCTTTTTGATTCCAAAGTGGTTCAGCAGCTTCAACGACACCCGGGTGTCCTCCGCCGCGATGAAGTCCACCGCCGCCAGAGTCTCCACCGCCCTGGGGGACAGGTCTTCCAGGTTGCCGATGGGCGTGGCCACCAGGTACAGCGTTCCGCTCATAGCGGGGCCTCCTCTCGAAAGTAAATGCGTTTCAGCTCCGCCGTGGGGGAGCCGTCGGGGTTCTCCAGAATCAGCGGCTCCTCCACAGCCAGGCCCGGCTTTCCGCCCCGGCGGGCCTCCAGCAGCAGGAGGGAGGGGGCCCTCTCCGGCCGGAGGGAAACCAGCCGCAGCCGCTTGGGCTCCAGCCCCTCTCCCCGCAGGGCGCAGAGCAGGTCCGTCAGCCGCTCCGGCTTGTGGACCAGGCAGAAGGCCCCGCCCCAGCGCAGCAGCCGCCCGGCGGCCCGGCACACGTCCTCCAGGGTGCAGGCTTCCTCCGTCCGGGCGGTCCGGCGGGCCTCCCCCTTGGGCAGGGGACCGGCGGAGGGGGGGAAGTAGGGCGGGTTGCAGACCGCCAGGTCAAAGCTCCCGGCGGGCAGGGCGGTTTCCCGCAGGTCCTCCAGCCGGAAGAACAGGCGGTCTTCCACCCGGTTCTCCGCCGCCGCCAGCTTCCCCAGGCGGACGGCCTCCGGCTGGATGTCCAGGCCCGTCACCGCCAGCGCCCGCTGGCGCTGGAGCAGAAGGAGGCCCAGCAGCCCCGTGCCGCAGCCCAGATCGCAGACCTTCCATCCCGGTTTCAGCTTCGGCAGGGAGGCCAGGAGGAAGCTGTCCAGCCCCGGGGGATGCTGCCCGTTTCCATAGACAAAGCGGAGGCCGCCGGGGCGCAGGGCCTCCCAGCGCGGGCCCTCCATCAGCGGACGGGCGGATAGCCCGCCAGTCTGGCGTTGAGCTTGGAGTAAATGCGCGTTTGAAACCAAGGCTCCGTGGAGGCGGCCACGGCCTCCTCCAGGGCGAACCAGGCCACGGCGCTGTTCTCGCCGGCCTTGCGGCGCACCGGGGCGGCGGGGTCCGCCTCCAGAAGAAAGGTGACGTTCAGGTGGAGGTGAGAGGAGACATACCGCCCCCGCTTCTCGTGGCCGTCCACCGTCAAAATTTCCACGGAATAAATGTCCCGGGATACGGGCCGGACCTCCTCCAGTCCGCTTTCCTCCCGGACCTCCCGGAGGGCCGCGGACAGCAAGTCCCGCTCCCCGTCGGCATGGCCCCCCAGCCAGGACCAGGAGTCATAGAGGTTGTGGTAGGCCAGCAATACCCGGTCCCGCCCGGGGCTCACCACCCAGGCGGAGGCCGTCAGGTGGGCCAGGTCCTCCCGGCCATAGGGAGCCTGTCCGTTTTCCAGCAGGCGCAGCAGCGCCTCCCGGTCCCGCTCCTCCTGTTCGTTCCAGGGCCGAAAGGCCCGCAGCTGCGCAGCTAGGTCCATAGTAATCCCACCTCGCCCGAATTTGGTAACAGCCTCTATGATAGCACAGTTTGCCCAAAAGGGAAAGCGGTAAAATTCCGCCCCCGTTCCGCGTTTTCCCGCCAGGGAGCGGTCCTGGCCTGGTAGAAACTTACAGAAAAATGGAAAAAATGCACAATATATGGGGTTTGCCGCAGAAAACAAAAAAATTGTCGAAGAAAACTTCTGTTTTTTTGTAATCCTGTCTTGAAAAATCTGGAAATTTATGCTATTTTAAAGAAAACGAGCTGAGAGTGTCAGGACGCTCTGACAGCCGATCAAGAAGGAAAGGTTTGGAATCATCATGGAACATCAAAGGACTGTAATTCTGGCGGACGCCAGCGAGGAATTCCGCGCCATGCTGCAGGAGGCCATCGAGCAGGCCGGTGAGTTTACCGTGGCGGCTTCCACCGGGAACGGAGTGGAAGCGCTGCGGCTGATTGAGGAGCGGAAGCCGGACCTTCTGCTGACGGATGTGGCCCTGCCGGGGCTGGACGGGCTGGGGCTTCTCAAAGCGGCGAAGGAGATGGATTGCTGCCCCAAGGCCATCATCGTCTCCGCCTTCTGCGGGCATCAGACCTTGGCGGACGCGGAGAAGCTGGGCGTGTGCTACTATCTGCCAAAGCCCTGTGAGCCCGCCTCCCTGGTGGAGCGGATGCACGGCATTTTCGAGGGGCCCGCGTCTCCGGACCTCCGGGTGCACGCTTTGCGGAACACCGTCACCAACGTGATCCACGAAATCGGCGTCCCCGCACATATCAAGGGCTACCAGTACCTGCGGGAGGCCATCATCATCGCGGTCAACGACATGGAGGTCATCAACGCGGTGACCAAGGTGCTGTATCCGGCGGTGGCCAAGCGCTTCGGCACCACGCCCTCCCGGGTGGAGCGGGCCATCCGCCACGCCATCGAGGTGGCCTGGGACCGGGGAGACCTGGAGACGCTGCAAAAGTACTTCGGCTACACCGTGTCCAACACCAAGGGAAAGCCCACAAACTCGGAGTTCATCGCCATGATCGCCGACCGGCTGATGCTCAGCGGGGACGGCTGGGTGCTGCGGGACCAGGGCTGAGACTGCGCAAGGAGAGGAGAGGCAAAACGCCTCTCCTCTTTTTTATGCCTCCGGGCCCAGGCGGGCGGAGACGAGGGCCTTTTGCTCCTCCGTGGGGGGCCAGTCCAGGTCAAGGCCCACCACCCGGCCCGGGAAGCATAAGAGCCAGTTGTCCGTGGCCTTGCCGTCCTGCCGGTAGTACTGCCGGTAGGCGGCCTCCGCCCCCCAGGGGGCCGGATCCTCCGGGCGGTAGGTCTTGGAAAACTCGGGGATGCCGGGGGAGTCGCCGTCAGCCAGGAGGTCTTCCATCAGCGCCTCCAGGAGCCATTGGGTCCGGGGCTCGTAGATGGTATAGCTGAGACGGAGGGAGCCGGGCCATGTGGTTTCGTCCTCATCCCCGGTGTTCTGAAAGGCATACTCCCGGTAGGACTGTTCCGGCAGGAGGAAGGAGCCCTGGGTCATCCGCTCCCGCCTGTCGTGGCGGTAGGTCTCTCCGGTCAGATCCGTGAGGGTCAGGGGCAGATCCTCCCGGGGGTGCACGTCGAATTTGATGTGCTGGTAGGTGTAGGTCTCCCCGCTGCCGCCGGAGAGCCAGCCGAAGCGGATGCTGGCCCAGACCAGTCCGCCGATCATAGCGAAGACCAGCAGCACGTCCACTGCCAGGGTGCCCGCGATGTTCCACCGCTTAGAGACCCGCCGGCTCCGCAGAAAGGCCGTGGTTCCCCGGATTAGGGCCCCTACCAAGGAGAACAGGGCCAAATACGCCGTGAAGAACACCACGTAGCCCCTGCCGCCGCTGATGAGCTCCGTCACCAGCCAGACCGCCACAAAGAGCCCCACCAGGACCAGTCCCGCGCGGTTGATCCGCTGATAGGCCTTGGTGCTGATGGGGGCGCAGGGCCCGCCCTCCTCGATGGAGCGCCGGGAGCGCCTCCGCCAGCCGTAGTAATGACAGAGGGTGTAGATTTCCAGCAGGGCCATCAGGACGAACAGCGGCCCGGAGATGAGGCTGCCGCTGCGCTCCAGAACGCGGAGGGGCTTGACGAACAGCGTACCCAGGAAGGAGAAGGACATGAACAGCCCCAGGGCCAGCAGGATGAGGTTCGTAAGCAGGAAGCTTTTTCCCAGGGAGCGGTGGATGTTCTCAAGCCGCAGGGCCTCGTCCGTCTCCAGGGGAACCGCATCCGTGTCCTCTGTGGAGAAGATCTGCATCTGGAACCAATCGCAAACCTTGGTCCACCCGGCGGCATTGCACAGCTCCTCCAGGGATTCCTGCCCCTCCGTGGGGCCGGGGTTGAATTGGGAGGCCCCGGCGTTGTAGGTGACGGCGTAGCGAAGGCTCGCGGGCTCGGCCCGGCGGTATTTCCAGAGGGCGTTCCCCGCCTTTTCCAGCCGCCAGCCCTGAGCGGCCATGGCGGAGAGGTGTGCCTCCACGCCCCGGTAGTCGTAGAGGCAGAGGGTATTCCAGCGGTATTTGAGATCCTTCATGTGGTCTCCTCCTTCCAGTCCTCCGGGGCCAGCCGGGTAGAAATCAGGGCCTTTTGGGCGTCCGCCGGCTCCGCGTCCGGGCTGACCGACGCTGCCCGGCCCGGCCAGACCAGCAGCCAGCTGTCTCCGGGGTCCTCGTCATAGTAGCGCCGGTAGGCCGCTTCCGCCCCCCAGGGGACCGGGTCTTCCGGGACATAGCGCAGGGTGGTGAGGAGCATGCCCCGGAATTTAATGGGGTCGTCCTCCAGAAGGTCCTCCAGCAGGGAGTCCTGAAGGGCGGGGGAGGAGAGGTCCCAGAGGGTGTAGCCCAGCCCGCAGACCTTGGGTCCGTCTCCCAGGAGGGCTGTCTCCCGGTAGGCCCGCTGAGGGATGAAGACGGAGCCCAGGTCCTCCGCCTCCCGGCGGACGTGGCCGTACTCTTCTCCGGTGAGCTCCGCCAGGGTCAGAGGGAAGTCCTGCCGGGGAGAGATGTCCCAGTTCTGGTCCCGGTACTCGTAAGTCTCCCCCGTGGGGCGTTCGTCGGAGAACCAGTCGGTTTCATAGCGGCTCCAGATCAGCCCGCCGATGAGGGTGAAGCACAGGACCACATCCACCGCCAGGGTCCAGGCGATGTTGGAGGTCTTGGAAGCCCCCTTCTTTCGAAGCAGGGCCGTGGTCCCCCGCATCAGAATGTTAATCAGGGTGAAGAATGCCATGTACACCGCGAAGTACAGCACCGCGCCCCGGTGCCCCCGGTCCAGCTCCGACAGCAGGAACACCGCCACCAGCAGGACCAGCAGGACCCACATGCCCAGGCTGGCCCACCGGCTCCCGCAGCCCACCGGGAGGCAGGTTCCGCCCTCCTCCACGGAGCGGCGGGACCGCCGCCGCCAGAGGAAGTAACCGGCGAGAAGACAGAGCTGGAGGGCCGCCTCCGCCAGGCACAGGACCCCGGCGGTGAGCAAGGCGTTGTTTTTCAGCATGCCGTAGAGGTCCCAGGTGACCAGAGCCAGGAAGAAGTCCCGGCCGATGAAGAGCATCAGAAGCAGGACGGCAATGTTGCCGGGGAGGAAGCTCTTCCGCATGCAGCGGTGGATGTTTTCCAGACGCAGAGCCTCGTCGGTTTCCAGAGGGACGGCGGCGGGGTCCTCCGTGGAATAAATCTGCATCTTGGAGCAGTCGGAGACCTTTTCCCACCCGGCGGCGGCGCAGAGCTCCTCCAGGGACTGCTCCCCCTCCGTGGGGCCCGGCTCGAACCGGGAGGCTCCGGCGTTGTAGGTGACGGCATAACGAAGGCTCGCGGGCTCGGCCCGGCGGTACTTCCAGAGGGAGCCGCTCGCCTTCTCCAGCCGCCAGCCCTGGGCGGCCATGGCGGAGAGGTGTTCCTCCACGCCCCGGTAGTCATAGAGCTGAAACGTGTTCCAGCGATAGGTCACATTTTTCATTTCAGGTCCTCCTCTCCCGCGCAGGTCTTATAATCCTCGGTCAGCGCCAGCAGGCGGAGGTATTCCGCCCGCAGGGTCTCCCGGCCCTTGTCCGTAATCAGGTAGCTCCGCTTCCGGCCCGACACGCTGGTTTCCCGGATCATCCCCGCCTGCTGGAAGCTGTCCAGGAGGTTGTACAGGGTGCCGGGCCCCAGGTCCACCCGCCCGCGGGTCAGGGCGGACACCCGGGTCATGATGTCCGTGCCGCAGCACTCCTCCCGGAGGGTGAGGAGGATGTAGAACATCGGCTCCGTCAGGGTTTGAAACTTCTCTCTCGCCACGGCGCACCTCCTAATATCGAATATCGTTATTACTAGGTACAGTATAATATCGAACATCGATATTGTCAAGGGGCACGGGGAAAAAGAGCGGCAAAAAGCCGCCCAAGCGGGCGGCGGAAATTGACAGGCGCTGGACGGTATGGTAGGATGGTGACAGAAGGACGCTGTTGTATAACAGGCGGTTGGCCACTCCCTTATGAAAGGGGGTGAAGCTGTTGGGAAGAAAACGGCTGTACGCGGTACTCCGGTTTCTGGTGTGTCTGGTCTTTTGGGCCTACATACTGACCATAAAGGCGTGTTGACCGTCCGGACGGCACCCGAACGGTCAACATAGTTTTGCTATGTTACCTGGTAAGGGCCAACCGTCTTGCAACAGCGCCCTTCTATGCTCATTATACGGATTCGCCCTGGTTTTGTCAATGCCAAAACCAGGGCGTTTTTGGCACAAAGCCCTACGCCAGCTCCGCCAGGCCCGTATAGAGCTGGTAGTACCGCCCCTTCTGGGCCAGGAGGTCATCATGGTCGCCCCGCTCGATGATCTCCCCCTGCTCCAGGACCATGATGGCCCTGGCGTTGCGGACGGTGGAAAGCCGGTGGGCGATGACAAACACCGTCCGGCCCGCCATGAGGCGGTCCATGCCCTTTTCAATCAGTTTTTCCGTCCGGGTGTCGATGGAGCTGGTGGCCTCGTCCAGAATCAGCACCGGGGGATTGGCGCAGGCCGCCCGGGCGATGTTCAAAAGCTGCCGCTCCCCCTGGCTGAGGCCGCTTCCGCCGCCGGAAAGCACGGTCCGGTAGCCCTGGGGCAGATGGCGGATGAAGCCGTCGGCCCCCGCCAGCTTTGCCGCGGCCTCCACTTCCTGGTCTGTGGCCTCCAAACGGCCATAGCGGATGTTGTCCGCCACGGTGCCGGTGAAGAGATGGGTGTCCTGGAGCACCACGCCCAGGGAGCGCCGCAGGGATTCCTTGGCGATGTCCCGGATGTCGATGCCGTCATAGGTGATGGTTCCGCCCTGGATTTCGTAGAAGCGGTTAATGAGGCTGGTGATGGTGGTTTTTCCCGCGCCGGTGGAGCCCACGAAGGCAATCTTCTGTCCCGGCTTGGCGAAAAGGGACACGTCGTGGAGGATGGTCCTCCCCTCGTCGTAGCCGAAGACCACATGGTCGAACCGCACGTCTCCCCGAAGGGGGACCAGGGCGCCGTCGGGCTTCAGCCAGGCCCAGGCGTTGGTGTCCCGGTGAACCCGGGTAAGGGTCCCGGCCTCGTCCTCCGCCGCCCGGACCAGGCGGACCTTGCCCTCGTCGGTCTCGGTGGGGGTTTCCATAATTTCAAAGATGCGCTCCGCACCGGCCACGGCGGAGAGGATGGTGTTTACCTGCTGGGATATCTGGGTGATGGGCTGGCCCACCTGGCGGGAATACTGGAGGAAGGCCGCCAGGCCCCCCAGGTCGCCGTTCCGAATGGCCAGAAGGCCCCCCACGCAGCAGGTGACGGCGTAGTTGATATAGTTCAGGTTCCCCATGGCGGGCATCATCATGCCGGAGAAGATCTGGGCCCGGGTGGCCGCGTCCCGGTAGGCCTCGTTGCGCCGCTGGAAGCCCGCCTGGGCCTCCGGCTCGTGGTTGAAGACCTTGATGACCTTTTGGCCCTCAATCATCTCCTCGATATAGCCGTTGACCTCCCCCAGGGCCTTCTGCTGGCCGCCAAAGTAACGGCGGGAGCGGGATCCGATGGTCTTAACCACCCCCAGCATCACCGCCAGGGTGGCGAAGGTGACGAGGGTCAGCGCGGGGCTCAAGACCAGCATCATGACGATGGTGCCGGTGAAGGTCAGCGTGCAGGAGATGAGACTTCCAAAGCTGTTGTTCAGAGCCTCGGAAACGGTTTCGATGTCGTTGGTGTAGCGGCTCATCAGCTCGCCGTGGGTGTGGGTGTCGAAAAATTTCAAGGGCAAATCCTGCATCCGGCTGAACAGGTCCGCCCGGATGTTGGCCATGGTGGTTTGGGCAATCTGAACCATGATGCGGCTGTAACCATAGGAGCACACCGCGCCCAGCACATACACCAGGGCCATGATGGCCAGCATCCTGGCAAGGCCCGGAAAGTCGCCGGGCAGAATATAGTCGTTGATGAGGGGGCGGATGAGATAGGAGCCGCCCACGGTGCAGGCGGAGCTCACCACCAGCAGCGCCGCTACCAGGGCCAGGTGGAGCTTATAGCGGCCGAGATACCGCATGAGCTTCCCCAGGGTGCTCCGGATGTTCTTGGGCTTGCGGAAACCGCCTCCGGGACCGCCGGGGCCATGAGGGCCGGGTCCGTGCTTAGCCATCGAGGCTCCCTCCTTCCTGCTGGGACTGATAGACTTCCCGATAGATGCCGCAGCGCTCCATCAGTTCCTCATGGGTACCCTGGGCGATGATGCGCCCGCCGTCCATCACCAGAATCAGGTCCGCCTCCCGGACAGAGGCCACCCGCTGGGCAATGATGAGTTTTGTCGCGTCCTTCAGCTCATGGGCGAAGGCCGCCCGGATCTTCGCGTCCGTGGCGGTGTCCACGGCGCTGGTGGAGTCGTCGAGGATCAAAACCTTGGGCTTCTTCAAAATCGCCCGGGCGATGCAAAGCCGCTGCTTCTGCCCGCCGGAGACGTTCACGCCCCCCTGGCCCAGGTCCGTGTCCAGGCCGCCGGGCATCCGCTCCAGGAACTCGTCGGCACAGGCGGCCCGGCAGGCGGCCCAAAGCTCTTCCTCCGTGGCCTGGGGGCTGCCCCAGAGAAGGTTTTCCCGGATGGTGCCGGTAAACAGGGTGTTTTTTTGCAGCACCATGCTGACGGACTCCCGGAGGCGCTCCATGGTATAGGCGGCCACGGGCCTCCCGCCAACCCGCACGGAGCCCTTGTCCGCCTCGTAGAGCCGGGGGATCAGGGAGACCAGAGAGGTCTTGCCGCTGCCGGTGCCCCCCAGGATGCCCACGGTCTTCCCGGAGGGGATGTGGAGGCTGACGTCCTCCAGAATCCACTCGGAGCTCTCGGCGCTGTATTTGAAATACACATGGTCGAAATCAATGGAGCCGTCGGCGGGATCGGCGTTTGGATCGGCCCCCTCGCCGGAGATGGCGGGGACCTCGCCCAGCACCTCCGCCACCCGCTTGGCGCAGGCCACGGTGCGGGTCAGCATCATGAAGATCATGGAAACCATCATGAGGGACATCATGATCTGAGTGATGTAGGTGAAGTAGGTGATGAGCTTCCCGGCCTCCAGGGAACCGGCGTAGACCATCTGACCGCCGAACCACATGACGGCGATGATGGTCCCGTAGATGATCAGCATCATCAAGGGCATGTTGACGACCACCCGGCCGAAGGCCCGGAGGGAGGTGTTTTTCAAATCATCGTTGCGCTCCGCGAACTTCTCTCGCTCCCGGTCCTCCCGGACGAAGGACTTTACCACCCGGACGCCCGCCAGGTTCTCCTGGACCACCAGGTTCAGCGCGTCGGTCTTCTCCTGGAGGGAGCGGAACAGGGGCCCTGTCGCCGCCAGCAGGATGACCACCACCACCGCCAGCAGGGGCAGCGCCGCCAGGAAAACGCTGCTGAGCCGGTAGCTGATGCGGATGGAGAAGAACAGGGCGGCCACCAGCATTACCGGGGCCCGGACCATCAGGCGCATGGACATCATCAGGGACATCTGAAGGTTGTGCACGTCGTTGGTCAGCCGGGTCACCAGGGAGGCGGTGGAAAAACGCTCGATGTTGGAAAAGGCGAAGGTCTGGATGTGGTCGAACTCCGCCCGGCGGAGGTTCGCCCCAAAGCCCATGCCCGCCACGGAGGATGTCACCGCCGCCCCCAGGCCGAAGCACAGGGAGGCCACCGCCAGGGCCACCATCAGCCCGCCCTTGCGCAGAATGTAGGACTGGTCGGCGTTCGCGATGCCCACGTCCACGATGTCGCTCATCACCAGGGGGATCAGCAGCTCGAAGACGGCCTCCATGGCGCTGCACGCCACACCCGCCAGAATCCACGGGGCGTAGGGCCGGGCGTGGGGCCAGAGTTGTTTCGTCATGTCTCGGATTCCTCCTTGAGATTTTGAATCACGCGGTCCAAAAGGGCGCACAGGGTTTCCCGCTCCTCCTGGGTAAAGCCCCGGACCATGGCCGCTTCCACATCGAGAAAGCTCTGCTGGAAGAGGGCCTGCTGCTCCGCGCCCTTCTCCGTCAGGGTGATGAAACGGCGGCGGGCGTCGCTGCCGCTGACGGAGCGGCGGACCAAGCCCTTTTCCTCCATCCGGTCCAGCACGCCGTTGACGGTGGAGGGCTTCACCCGGAGGAACTCCGCCAGCTCGTGCTGCGGGACCCGCCCGCCGTGCTGCTGGAGGTAGAGGAGTACATGGGTCTGGGCCGGGGTTACGTCGTACCGGGAGACCCGGGCGTCCATATTGGCCTTGGACAGCTTGGCCGCCCAGCCCAGGGCGGGGCCCAGGCCCCTGACGCAGTTGTTCATGCAATCAGCTCCTCATTCTTCTCCCCGGAGGGACAAGGTCGTTAGTGCGCTAAATGTTAGCGTGCTAAATATTAGCACAACCTAACGGCTCTGTCAAGGGTGAAATCTGGATATTTTTTGAACGTTTTGTAAATATCAGGGAACAAAATTTGTCGGATGTAAACAAAGTGTGAAGCTTGAAGAAAAGCCGTTGACAATTGAGGGACCTGCCGCTATGATAAACCCAACAAGCGGAAAACGCTTGCTGACCCCACCATTTTCCCTCTCCTTTCTCTATACCATACAGGAAAGCGGGCCGTCCTCTCGGACGGTCCGCTTTCCTGTTTTCCTGAGAGGTGGAGGTTCCGGGGGAATGGCCTGACCAGGGGGGGCAGGCCCCACTAAGGGGTTCCTTCCCCCGCTGTTTTACTGTCTATCAATTTATTTTTATTGAAAAACGATAAATTCTTATTGACAATCAACTGGGTCCATGGTAGGATACCAGAAAAAGGAGGCGGTTTGCCATGGGATTGACGATGATTTTGCTTCCAGCCGCGCTGGCGCTGGCCATCTGGGGCGGCGTGATGGCGGTGAGCGGATTCCGGCAGAGGAATAAGCTGAAAATTTTCTCCGGCGCCGGGGCGTTTGCGCTTTTGGCGGCGGGGATGGCGGTGATGATGGAGTTCATCACAAGGCCGCTTTGAGAGGGGCGACGTCTATGGAGAAGATCCCGGTGCGGAAAATCGCCAGGGTGCTCTATGTCCTGGTGTTGGTTACGTTGGCCTGCAATTTGATCGCTTTGTTTTTGGTTCCCACTTTCGTGGCGATGAAGGGAAATCTGTTTGAGCTCCTGGACATATGGCATGACCCGCAGGACCCGGTCAATCCTCTGGTTGTCATGCTCCTCATGTGGCCCAACATGATTTTGAGGGAAAATATTGCTTATGAGCAGGTTCTGACCCTGTTCCTCCTCTTCTCCGGCTGCTGCACCGCCGTCATCCTCTGGCAGGCCCGGCGGGTGCTGCAAACCATCCTCCGGGGGGAGCCCTTCGCGGCGTCGAACGCCGTCAGCCTTCGGCGGGCGGCGTGGGCGTGCTTCCTCATTGCCGGGGCGGCCTTGGCACGGGTGATTTTCAGCGTGTGTTACTATCGCTCGCCGCTTCCCCTGGCCAGCTACAACGCCCTCTTCGTGCCCATGTTCGCCATGGGAGGCCTTTTGTGCCTGGTCATGTCTGCCCTCTTCCGCCAGGCGGCGGAGCTGAAGGCGGAGAACGACCTGACGATTTGAGGTGGGGCCATGATCGTTGTGAATCTGGACGTGATGATGGCCAGGCGGAAAATGAGCCTCTCCCAGCTCTCGGAGAAGGTGGACATTACGCTTGCGAACCTGTCGGTATTGAAAAACAACAAGGCCAAGGCGGTCCGCTTCTCCACCCTGGAGGCGGTCTGCGCCGCCCTGGACTGCCAGCCGGGGGACATTTTGGAGTACGTCCCGGATGAAACCGGCGGCGCGGAATAAAGGAAAACTGTCCGCTTGAGGCGGACAAGCGGATAGGAGAATTTCATATGGATGAGCTGAAAAACGCCCTTCCGTCGGAAGGGTCCCTTGTGTGCGCCCAAAAACGGAAATTGCCGGAGGAATCCATGGCCCGGTACCGGCGGAATCTTCTGCTGACCCTGGGATTCTGTCTTCTCCTGGCGGACGCGCTGAACTGGCCCTGGGGCATGGGGAATACCGTGACGGTCTTTGCCTGGTATCTCCTGCTGGCGCTGGCCGTGGGGCGGGAGGAGCTGTTCCGCCGCCGGGAAAGCCGGGTGCTGCTGGGGGTGAATCTGGCCCTGGCGTCCACGTTCGCCCTGACCTCAAACCCTCTTTTTCGCTGGTGGAATTTCCTGGCGCTGGCGGCCCTGGTCCCCCTTCACGCCGTGTCCGGCCTGGGGAGCCGCCCCTGGTGGGACCCCAGGATGCCGCCGGAGCGGTGCAGGCTGTTTTTCCAGGGCCTGTTCGGGAATTTGTGGGCCTGTTTCGCGGCGGCGGTTCCCGCGGAACGGAAGACGGAAAAGCGGGACGGCCGGACGCTGACCATCGTCCTGGGGCTCTGCGGGGCGGTGGCCCTGGTGTCCTTCCTGATCCCGGTGCTGGTCTCGGCGGACGCCCTGTTTGCCGCGTCGCTGGAGCGGCTGAACTGGAATTTTCAATTCCGGATGCTCCATTTCGGGGACCTGTTCCAGCGGCTGTTCTGGGCCCTGGCGTTCACGCCTTTTGTCTTCAGCCTGCTCTACGCCATGGCCCATCCCAAACGGCTGTGCCCGGCGGAGGAGAAGAAGGGCCTCCGGGTGGACGCCCTGGGTTTTGTGCTGGCCCTGGCGGCGGTGGATGGATTGTACCTGGCCTTCCTGGCGGTGCAGTCCGCCGGGCTTTTCGGCGGGCCGGAGTACGTGGAGAGCCTGGGGGTCAGCTATGCCGAGTGGGCCCGGAGCGGTTTTTTCCAGATGGTGGGCGTGACGGTGCTGAACCTGAGCCTGACGCTGGCGTCCCTGTGCCTCTCCCGGCGGGAGGGGCGGGCCTGGAGGGCCCTGCGGCAGCTGTGCGGGCTGCTGGCGGGGGAGAGCTTGATCCTGCTGGCCTCGGCGGCCTGGAAGATGACGCTGTACGTCTCCGCTTACGGCCTGAGCTTCAAGCGCTGTATGACCTATTGGGGCATGATTATGATGGCCCTGTTTCTTCTGGCGGGGCTGTGGAAGGCCCTGAGGCCGGACTTTCGGTTTTGCAAGTGGGCCTTTCCCGTGGCCCTGGCGGGGTGGCTGGTTATCAACTGCGTGCCGGTGGACTATCTGGTGGCGAAAAACCAAGTGGACCGCTATTTGAAGGGGGAGAGTCCCACAGTGAGCATAAATTATTTGGCATGGCTTTCCTTTGACACGCTGTCCCAGCTGGAGCGGCTGGACGGAAGCCGCCTTGTCTCCGACTATGACGGGAATTGGGATTATCACAAGACCACCTTGTCGGAGGAACTAAACAGCCGCCGGGTTTCCGCATGGGCCCAGTGCCGCGATTGGCGCACCTGGTCCCTGTCGGCCTGCCTGGCGGCAGGAGGATTTCAGCCATGACGGCGGGCTTGTCTGATCGGAAAGGAGGAGAGCTACGAGAGGGACCCATCAGGGGTCCCTCTCGTTTTGAATAAACCCGCCGCAGCGGCCGATTTGGAGCTTGCTCCAAATCGTTGGCCCTTGGTTTGTCTCAAGACAAACCAAGGGCCAGCCTGGTGGAGAGGCTGGCCCTTGTCTTCACTGTCCCCCGCTGCGTGTTGGAAGATCCTCACGGACTTTCGCATCGGGAACGGACGGAGAAGCAAATTATTTGAGTACGGAAGCGGCGATGGCGTCGGCCAGCGCGTCGATCTCCGACTCGTTCTGGGGCTGGAGAGAGGACGTGACGGTCATCTCGTCGTCCAGAATCTCCATGTGCTTGAGCTGCTCGATCTCCTCCCGCATCAGCGCCCCGGACCGGGGAGCCCAGGAGCCGCTGCCCATGATGGCCACCGTGCGCTTCTGGAGGTTCAGCGCCTTCATGTCCATCAGGAAATTGTGCATCGGCGGGAAGATGCCGAGATTATAGGTGACGGAAGCCAGCACCAGATGGCTGTACTTGAATAGATCCGAAATCAGGTAGCTCACATGGGTGCTGGAGACATCGTAAAGCCGGGTGTTCGTCACGCCCCGGGCCGTCAGCTTGGCGGCCAGCACCTCGGCGGCGGCCTCGGTGTTGCCGTACATGGAGGCGTAGACGATCATGACGCCCTTTTCCTCCGGCTCGTAGGTGGCCCAGTGGGTGTATTTGTCGATGATATAGCCCAGGTCCTTCCGCCAGATGGGGCCGTGAAGGGGGCAGAGCATCTTGATGTTGTCCAGTCCCACGATGGTCGCCGCCTTGTTCAAAAGGGCCACCACCTGGGGGCCGTACTTGCCCACGATGTTGGTGTAGTAGCGCCGGGCGTCGTCAATCCACTCCCGGTCGAAGTCCACCTCGTCGGCGAACAGCTTCCCGTCCAGGGAGCGGAAGGAGCCGAAAGCGTCGGCGGAGAAGAGGACGCCGTTGGTGGTGTCGAAGGAGACCATGGCCTCCGGCCAGTGGACCATGGGGGCGTAGACAAAGGCGATGGTGTGCTTGCCGAAGCAGCGGCTGTCCCCCTCTTTTACCTCGTCGATCTGGTTGGGGTCCAGGGCGAAGCCGAACTGATTGAGGAGCGTCACCGCCTTGGGGGTGGTGATGATTTTCACCTTGGGCCAGCGGAGGAGGATTTCCTCAATGGAGGCGGCGTGATCCGGCTCTACGTGGTTGATGACCAGATAGTCCAGGGGACGGCCCGCCAGGACGGCCTTGACGTTGGTGATGAACTGGCGGCCCACCGCCCAGTCGGCGGTGTCGAAGAGGACGGTCTTCTCGTCCAGGAGCACGTAGGCGTTGTAGCTGACGCCATGGTACAGGGGATGGATATTTTCAAAGAGGGCCAGGCGGTGCTCGTCCGCGCCTACCCAGTAGAGATCGTCGGTGACTTGACGGTAGTTATACATAGATCTGCCTCCTTATTTTAAGTCCGGGGCCGTTAAACTTCGATCTCGATGAACGCGTCCACGCCCTCGCCGCAGTGGGGGCAGGTCCAGCCTTCCGGCAGGTCCTTGAAGGCGGTGCCGGGCTTGACCTCGTTTTCGGGGTCCCCGACAAGCACGTCGTACTCGTGGCCGCAGCCGTTGCAGATATAGAGCTTCCGGGGCGGGGTGACCTTCTTGGGCACCATCCGCTTCATCTTCACCATGGGCGGCGCGGGCTGCTTCTCCCCGGTGTCCAGGGCGGCGGTGAGCAGGGGCAGGATTTCCATGACATCCCCCACGATGCCGTAGTCGCAGTTTTTAAAGATTTTCGCGTTGGGGTTTTTGTTGATGGCCACAATGCAGGAGGCGTCCTTGATGCCCTTCAGGTGCTGAATCGCGCCGGAGATGCCGCAGGCAATGTAGAGGTTCCCCTTGAACTTCTGGCCGGACATGCCCACATAGCGGTTCAGGGGCACGTATTTCAGCGTCTCCGCCACGGGGCGGCTGGAGCCCACGGCGGCCCCGGCGGCTTTGGCCAGGTCCTCGATGAGCTTCATGTTTTTCTTCTCGCCGATGCCCTGCCCGGCGGAAACCACCCGCTCCGCCTGGGTGATGGGGGTGTCCATAGGAATGCCCACGGTGAAGTCGTGCCCGTCCTTCTTGAGGCTGGCAACCAGGGCCTCCACCTTCTCCTGGGCGGAGCCGTCCTTCCAGATCTGGCGCTTCCGCGCGCCGGTCTCCGGGCCGCGCTGCTGGGCGGGAGCGGAGGAGGCCTCCTTGGCGGCCTTGCCCAGAATGTGGGAGGCGATGACGACCCGCTGGATTTCGTTGGTGCCCTCATAGATGGTGGTGATCTTGGCGTCCCGGTAGAACCGTTCCACTTCCATGCCCTTGAGGTAGCCGCAGCCGCCGAAGATCTGGAGGGCGTCGTTGGTGACCTCCAGGGCGATGTCGGAGGCGTACTGCTTCGCCATGGCGGACTCCATGCCGTAGGGCACATGGGCCTGCTTCAGCTCGGCGGCGCTGTAGACCAGGAAGCGGGCGCAGCGGAGCTTGGTGGCCATGTCGGCGATTTTGAAGGCGATATTCTGCTGCTGGCAGATGGGCTTTCCAAACTGGATACGGTCCTTGGAATACTCCACCGCCGCCTCATAGGCCCCCTGGGCGATGCCCAGGGCCTGGGCCGCGATGCCGATGCGCCCGCCGTCCAGGGTGGACATGGCGATCTTGAAGCCCTGTCCCTCCTTGCCCAGGAGGTTTTCCTTGGGGACCTTGACGTTGTTGAAATTCAGCTGGCAGGTGGCGGAGGAGCGGATGCCCATTTTGTCATAGTGCTCCTCGAAGGTGAAGCCCTCCCAGCCCTTTTCCACGATAAAGGCGCTGATGCCCCGGGTGCCGATGCCGGGGGTGGTGACGGCGAAGACAACATAGGTGCTGGCCTCTCCGCCGTTGGTGATGAAGATTTTCTCGCCGTTTAGGAGGTAGTGGTCCCCCATGTCCTCGGCGGTGGTTTCGGTGCCGCCGGCGTCGGACCCGGCGTTGGGCTCCGTCAGGCCGAAGGCGCCGATTTTCCGCCCCGCGCACAGGTCCGGAAGGTATTTTTTCTTCTGCTCCTCATTGCCGAAGGCGGCAATGGGGTAGGTGCCCAGGGAGGTGTGGGCAGAGAGAATGACTCCCGCGCCGCCGTCTACCCGGGCCAGCTCCTCCACGGCGATGGCGTAGCTCAGGGCGTCGGACCCCGCGCCCTCGTACTCCGTGCCGTAGGGCAGGCCCATCAGGCCCAGCTCTCCCATCTTTTTCACCGCCTCTGTGGGGAAGCGGTTCTCCTTGTCCAGCATAAAGGCGATGGGTTTGATTTCGGCCTCCGCGAATTCCCGGACTTTCGCCCGGAGGTCCTCATGGGCCTGCGTGGTTTGATACAGCATGTTGGGTGCCTCCTTTTCCCGTAATGGTCAGTTGTGGCATATTGAGACGGATAAAACCTGGATACGCTAGAAAATATCACTCAGCGGCATGCGCTGAAGCTCCCGGTCCAGGGCCTCCTGGATGCGGCTGAGCTCCCGGCAGACGCCGCAGCCGCCACTGGGGAAGTTTTCGCACTGGTACCCCTCCCGCTGGCAGCGGTTCAAAAGGGGCGGCTCGCCGATGGACTGGAAGACGTCGTAAATGCTCAGCTCCTCGCAGGGGCGCTTGAGGAAATAGCCCCCGCTGACGCCCCGGCGGCTTTCCACAATGCCGGCGGCCAGGAGACGGTTCAGCAGCTTCAACGTGATGGCTTTTTGCATATTCTCCTGCCGGGCCACGGCGGCGGCGGAGAGCTGCCCATCCCGGTGCAGGGCCCGGAGGATGCGCAGGGCGTAATCCATCTCTCTTGTAACCAGCAAAAAACCACCTCGATTGCATGAATGGAAGGAAAAGGCCGTACGGCGTGTACAAGCCCAGCCACTTTATCATATTCTACATTTTCTGTTAATTATACCAGAGCCGTCGAAAATGTCAATATTCCCCGGAGGCGGGGCGGGACAAATTGGAAGATATAACAAAAAACACCAGCCGGTTTCGGCGAAAGCGACTGGCGTTTCAGCGGGTTTAGCGGTCCTCCCCCTGGCGGAGGCGGGCGGCCCGGAGGACGTTTTGCAGCAGGCAGGCCCGGGTCATGGGGCCCACGCCGCCGGGGACCGGGGTGAGGAAGCCCGCGACGGGCTCTACCGCCGGGAAATCCACGTCTCCGGTGAGCTTTCCGTCCGCCCGGCGGTTCATGGCCACGTCGACGACCGCCGCACCGGGCTTCACCATGTCCGCCGTCACAAGGCCCGGACGGCCTGCGGCGGCGATCAGGACGTCCGCCCGGCGGGTGAGGGCGGGGAGGTCCCTTGTCTTGGAGTGGCAGAGGATAACGGTGCCGTCCCGGGCGGTGAGAAGCTGGGCCAGGGGACGGCCCACCAAATGGCTCCGCCCGAGAATCACGCACAGGCGCCCCGGGATGGGGACGCCATAGGCGTCCAGAAGCTCCAGCACCCCGGCGGGGGTGCAGGGCAGGAAGCGGGGCTCCCCCAGGGCCAGAAGGCCGGTGTTCAAGGGGTGGAAGCAGTCCACGTCCTTTTCCGGGGAGAGGGCGTGGAGAACGGGCCGGGGGTCCAGGCCCTCCGGCAGGGGGAGCTGGACCAGGACGCCGTCCACATCTTCGTCCCGGTTCAGGGAGTCCACGAGGACCAGCAGGTCCTCCTGGGAGACGCTGGCCGGGAGGCGGTGGGTCCGGGTGCGGATGCCGCATTCGGCGCAGTCCCGCTCCTTGCCCCGGACGTAGATTTGCGACGCCGGGTCCTCTCCCGCCAGGACCACCGCCAGCATGGGGGGACGGACTAGGGCGGCGGCTTCCGCCCGAATCCGGGTTTTCAATTTGGCGGCCAGGGCCGCGCCGTCAAGCCTGACCGCCATCGCCGCCTCCTTCCGCCTCCCGGGAGGCCTCCTCCGCCTGGGCGGCGGCCTCGGCGGCCCGGCGGTTCACCAGCAGGTCCTCGGGGACGTGCCGCTTTATCTTGATCTCATAAAACAGCGCCAGAATGGAAACGAGTACCATGACGGCGCTCAGGGCCTGGGAGACCCGAATGGGCTGGCCGAAGAGGGTCCAGTCGAAGAGGTAGAGGCTGTCTGTCCGCAGCCCCTCGATCCAGGCCCGGCCCAGGCCGTACCAGAGGAAATAGAACCAGGTGTTCTCCCCGTCGAACCGGCGGCCCTTGGAGACTACGAAGAGAATGAGAAGCAGGCCGATGAGGTTCCAAAGGCTCTCATAGAAGAAGGTGGGATGGACCTCCACATATTGGTAAGCGCTGGTCCACACCCGCATCCGCCAGGGCAGATCCGTCAGGCCGCCGAAGGCCTCCCGGTTGATGAAATTGGCCCAGCGGCCGATGATCTGGCCCAGGAGCAGCCCCATCACCGCAAGGTCCGCCATGGCCCCGAAGGGAATCTTTTTAAATCGGGTGAAGAGGAAGGCCACCAGGGCCCCGGCGATGACGGTGCCGTAAATGGCGATGCCGCCGTCCCAGATGGCGACGGCCCGGCTCCAGTCCAAAACGCCGGAGTCGTCCCGGTAGAGGTCCAGGTAGAAAAGGACGTAATAGATCCGGGAGCCCAGGATGCAGCAGGGCACCGCCCAGAGCACGAAGTCCAGCACATGGTCCTCCGTCAGGCCGTAGCGCTTGGCCTGCCGCATGCACAGCAGCAGCCCCGCCAGGAAGCCCAGGGCCAGGATGATGCCGTACCAGTAGACGCCGTGGCCCACATGGATGGCGATGGGGTCCGGATTGAATTCCCAATCCCCGAAGAGGCCGGGGAAGCTGATGGGCATGGTTTTCAGCGCGGTCAGTTCAGGAGCGGACATATCAGGCCTCCTTGGGGACGATCTCGCTGAGAACCGCCCGGTCCGCCGTCATGTTGTCCCGGAGGAAATTCAGTATGTCCTCCTGGGTGACGGCGTCGAAGATCTGGGGGAAGCGGAAGGGGTCGAAGCCGCCGAAGCAGCCCTCGGTAAGGGAAACGGCGATGTTCTCAAAGGAGTTCAGCCCCCGAAGGCTGGAGCCGAAGCTGGAGCGGAGGGCCCGCTGGAAGTAGTCCTCGTCGAAGCCCTCCCGAATCAGGCGGTCCGCCTCTTTCTGGAGCTCATTGGCTACGGTTTGGGGCTCCTTGCTCTCGCCTCCGGCGTAGAGAAAGGCCACGCCGGGCATCTGCTCGAAGTCTCCGCCGAAGCTGGAATTGACGAGCCCCTGGCTGTAAAGCCGCTGGTACAGGGGGCTGGACTCGCCGAAGAGCAGGTCGCAGGCCAAGCTGCCCAGGATCAGGCGGCGGAGGCGCTCCTCCCCCTCCGGGACGGGGCGGCATTTCCAGCCCGCCAGGAACTGGGGGCTGGAGACCTCCATGGCCATGCGGGCCTCCTTGGCTCCCACGGCCTCGGGCTCGCTGCCGTAGTCCCTGGGAATCACGGGGCCGCCCTCTTTGGGCAGAATCCGGCGGGCAAGGTCCGACACCTTCACGGGGTCCACGTTTCCCACCACCGTCAAAATCATATTGGAGGGGGTGTAGAAGGCCTTGTGGCAGTCGTAAAGGGTTTCCGCCGTAATGCGGGAGATGCTTTCCACCGTGCCCGCGATGGAGGTCCGGGCGGTGGAGACGCTGTAGAGGGCCCGGAGCATCCGGGCGTAGATCTGCCAGTCGGGGTTGTCCTCGATCATGCTGATCTCCTGGGCGATGATGCCCTGCTCCTTGGCGACGCTCTCGTCGGTGAAGTAGGGAACGGAGACAAAGGACAGGAGGATCTCCAGGTTTTCGTCAAAGTGGCTGGTGGAATCGAAGTAGTAGCCGGTCATGGCGTTGGAGGTAAAGGCGTTGGGCTCCGCGCCGTTTTTGGCCAGTTCCTGGAGGGCGTTGCCCTCCTTGGTGTCAAACATCTTGTGTTCCAGGTAGTGGGCGATGCCGGCGGGGGTGTCCAGCCAACGGCCGTTCAGCTGGAAGCGAATGTCCATGCCGCCGTAGCGGGTGGCGAAAAAGGCGTACTTCTTGGCGTGGTCCGGCTTGGGAATCACGCAGATTTTCAGGCCGTTGGGCAGGGTTTCCCGGTAGATGGTCTCGCCCAGGCGCTCATAGTGGACGGGCTTCATGCCTCCGCCTCCTTTCCCTGAAGGAAGTATACGGTGTCCAGCTTCACCGTGCTCATGGCTTCAAAAATGCGCTCCGGGGCGACGGCGCGAATCTGCTCCGCCAGCATTTCCGGGGTCTCGTTCCGGCCGGTGGCGGCCTGGCCCAGGAAGAAGTTTTCCAGCTTCCCCTGGGAGTCTCCCATGGAGGCGTAGGCGTTGAGCAGGGTGCTCCGTGCGGCCTCCAGCTCCCAGGCCTCCAGCTCGCCCTTTTGGACGGCCTCCAGCTGGGTGAGTATCTCGCCGCAGGCCTTTTGATAGTTCTCGAACTCAATGCCCGAGGAGACGGTAATGAGGCCCTTTTGCCGGTGGTAGAGGGAGGAGGCGTAATAGCAGAGGGACAGCTTCTCCCGGACGTTCAAAAAGAGCTTGGAGTTGCTGCTGCCGCCGAACAGGGTGTTGCCCAGCAGCATGGCGGCGGCGTCATCGCTGCCGCAGGAAAAGCCCATGCCCAGCTTGCCCTGGGTGACATCCAGCCGCTCGGTGATGAAGCGGGGCTCCTCGGGGAGGGCGTGGGGAGCAAGCTCCGGCAGGGGCACAAGGTCCTTCCGGGGCAGGTCCGCCAGGGCGGCGCGAAGGGCGTCCTCCACCCGGGAGCGCTCGGCGCTGCCGCTGTAGAAGATTTCCAGCCGGGAGGTGGAAATGAGGTCCCGGTAGGCGTCGAAAAGCAGCTGGGGATGGAGGGCGGCGGAAATCTGCTCGTTGCCGAGGCGGGGCACGCCGTAAGGCTCGCCGGTACACATCTCCTGGAGGAGGCGGCTGTCGGCGTATGACCGCTTGTCGTTCAAAATGCTGCGGATGGCGTCGATAAGGTTGGTTTTCTCGCTCTCGAAGTACTCCTCCAGGAAGAGCCCGTCCCGGGTGACGGGCCGGCAGATGAGCTCTCCCAGCAGGGCGGCGGCGGGCTCCAGCAGGCGTTCGCCGCCGGGGGCGAAGCAGTCGTCGATGAGGCTGGCCACAAAGCCCACGCACTGGGCCTCGCCTTTTTTGCGGACGGTATAGTCGATCCGGGCGCCATAGAGCTGGTCCAGGCGGGCGGCAAGGGCCCCCATGTCCGGGCAGGAGGCGGTGCCCCGGCGGAGGATGGCGGCGAGCAGCGCGTTGGCGGAGGCGGTCTCCCACCGCAGAGGGACCACGAATTGGGCGGAGAGAAGGTTTGTCTTGAATTTCTTCGCCGGGAGATGCGTGAGGAACACGCCGCCGGCGAGTTGCGTTCTGGTCACTAGGTTCAGCTCCTTTTGTGGAATCGGGTGGTTGCAAAGGCTGTTATTCGTTTCCAAGTATATACTGAATGGAGCGGGATTGCAAGACTGACATATTTCCCGCCCGCCGGACATAGGTTGTCCCAGAGGTGAGCGGATATGAAACAAAAGAAATCTCTGCGGAGCGCCCTCCGGCGGCTGGAGGCGGCTCTTCTGGCGGCGGGAACGCTGTGGATTGCCGCTGTCACCGCCGGAAGCGACACCGCGGCGGCGGCGGTCTCGGCCCTGGCGGCGGCTTTGCCGGAGCGGGCGCTGCGCTGGGAGCTGGGGGATTTGGGGACCGGAGACGGCCTGTCCCCGGCGGCGGCGCTGACCATCGGGGAGTCCTCCCTGCTGCTGTCGGCGCGGGGGGACGTGGCGGAGCTCCAGGCCCTGGAACGGCAGGAGCAGCCGGAGGAGGACGGGGAGACGCAGGCCCCCATTGTGATGCCGGTGGAGGAGACTCCGGTGGAGCCGGCGGCCCCCATTGCGGCGGACAACGGCGTCCCCGCCAAGACGCTGATTCCCACGGACCCCAGCGGCTACACCGTCTGCGGACGGGTGTACGTCAGCAATTCCACAGAGCATGCCCTCTCTGTTTCCGAGCTGCAGGCGCCCTTCGCGGCGGCTCTGGGAGAGGAGGGACCCCAGGTATTGATTTTACATACCCACGGCAGCGAGGCCTATACCCCCGTTCCGGGGACGGAAATCGTCTGGTCCGGGGACTACCGGACCACGGATTACCGCTGCAATGTGGTGAGGGTGGGGGACGAGATGGCGGAGGTTCTGGGGGAGGCGGGGATCTCCGTCCTTCACGACCGGACGCTGTACGACTACCCCAACTACACCGGGGCCTATGACCGGGCGCTGGAGGCGATCCGGAAGTATTTGGAGAAGTATCCCTCCATCCGTTTCGTCCTGGACGTCCACCGGGACGCCATTGAGGACGGGCAGGGGAACCAGCACAAGGTGGTTTCCGAGCTGGGGGACCAGGGAACCGCCGCCCAGATGTCCCTGGTGATGGGCAGCGACGGCAGCGGCTTGGAGCATCCGCTCTGGCTGGAAAACCTGCGTCTGGCGGCGGCGGTGCAGCAGGACGTGCTGGAGCACTATCCCACGCTGATGCGCCCGGTGCTGCTGCGGAACTCCCGGTATAACCAGCACGCCACCACCGGGTCGCTGCTGCTGGAGGTGGGGGCCGCCGGGAACTCCCCGGAGGAGGCGGTGCTGGCGGGGCGGCTCTTCGCGGAGCGGTTCGCGGCGGTGCTGCTGGAGAAAAGGGACGGCGCGGAATCTGCGGAACCCCCGGAAAGCGGGGAAGGCCCGGAAGAGGAGGGCGGCAGGGAGGCGGCTTCGTAAGAGGCCGTCTCTTTTTGTAAATTTTTCCGCCGCGCATGAAACCGCCGAAATCAGGGACCCTAAAACCACCCAACGATTTGAACGCAAAAGGAGTGAGCCCATTTGGAAACGGGAATCCACAACACCTCCGAGATCGGGCGGCTGAAAAAGGTCCTGCTCCACCGCCCGGGCCAAGAGCTGGAAAACCTGATGCCGGAGTATCTGGAGCGGCTTTTGTTCGATGACATCCCCTATCTCCGGGAGGCCCAGAAGGAGCACGACGCCTTTGCCGAGTGTCTGCGCCAGCAGGGCGTGGAAGTGGTTTACCTCACGGACCTGGTGGTGAATTCCATTACCAGCGACGAGGTCCGCAAGGAGCTGGTGATGCAGTTCCTGGACGAGGCGGGCGTCAAGGACCAGCGGAGCCGGGTGCTCCTGGGGGAGTACCTGGGGAAGATGCCGGACAAGCAGATGGTCTCCACTATGATGGCCGGCGTGCGGAAAAGCCAGCTCCAGGGCGAGAGCGAGAAGCTGGCGGACCTCTTATCCGCCGCCGGGGACGGGTATCCCTTCGTGGTGGACCCCATGCCGAACCTCTATTTTACCCGGGACCCCTTCGCCACCATCGGCACCGGCGTGTCCATCCACAAGATGCTGACGGAGACGAGAAACCGGGAAACCCTCTTCGGCAAATTTATCTTCGAGCATAACCCGGAGTATATGCACGCCCCCCGGTGGTACGACCGGGGCGAGACCTCCTCTCTGGAGGGCGGGGATATTTTAATTCTCAGCCCCCAGGTGCTGGGGGTGGGCATCTCCCAGCGGACCAAGGGGGACTCCATCGACACCCTGGCGGAGGCGGTGCTGACCTACAGCCGGACGAACTTTAAGAAGATTCTGGCCTTCAACATCCCCAAGAGCCGGTCCTTCATGCACCTGGACACGGTGTTTACCATGGTGGACCGGGACAAGTTCACGGTGCATCCCAACATCCTTTCCAGCATTACGGTGTTTGTCATGGAGCTGGACGAGAACAAAAAGATGAAGATCACCCAGGAGGACGGCCGTTTGGAGGACATCCTCAAAGAGCACCTGGGGCTGGACCATGTGACCCTTATCGAATGCGGCCGGGGCAGCGAGGTGGACGCGGCCCGGGAGCAGTGGAACGACGGAAGCAACACCCTGGCCATCGCCCCCGGCGAGGTGGTGGTGTATTCTCGAAACTACGTGACGAACCGCTCCCTGGAGGAGGCGGGGATTAAGGTGCACACCATTCCCAGCGCGGAGCTGAGCCGCGGGCGCGGCGGGCCCCGGTGCATGAGCATGCCGCTCTGGCGGGAGGACCCGTAAGGTTCCCCCGCCCGAAGGGCGAGTACAATCCCCCCTTTTCAGGGGGAACCAGAAAAGGAAGGTAACACAACATGGCATTGAATTTAAAAGGCCGCAGCTTTTTAACCCTGGAGGATTTCACCCCCGGCGAAATCCGCTATCTATTGGACCTGGGCCACGACCTGAAGGCCAAGCGCCGCGCCGGCGTCTGTGAGCCCGCCCTGAAGGGCAAGCACATCGTGCTGCTCTTCGAAAAGACCTCCACCCGGACCCGGTGCTCTTTTGAGGTTGCCGCCACCCAGGAGGGCGCCCATGTCACCTATCTGGACGCGGGCAGCTCCCAGATGGGCAAGAAGGAGTCCCTGGAGGATTCCGCCAAAGTGCTGGGCCGCTTCTTCGACGGCATCGAGTACCGGGGCTATGCCCAGCAGGTGGTGGAGGACCTGGCGAAATGGTCCGGCGTTCCCGTGTGGAACGGCCTCACCGACTGGGACCACCCCACCCAGATCCTCGCCGACATGATGACCCTGGAAGAGCACTGCGCCAAGCCCCTGAACAAGATGAAGGTGGTCTTCCCTGGCGACGTGCGGAACAACATGTGCTACGCCTGGATGATGGGCGCGGCCAAAATGGGCATGCACTTCGTGGGCCTGGGGCCCCAGGAGCTGGCCCAGCAGATGGACCAGGAGCTGGTGAAGCGGGTCTTCGCCGAGGCCAGGCAGAACGGCGGTCTCATTGAGATCACCGACGACATGGGCTCTTTGAAGGGCGCGGACATGATCTACGGCGACATCTGGGCCTCTATGGGCGAGGAGGAGCTGATCCCCAAGCGGGCGGAGCTGCTCTCCCCCTTCCGGGTGACGGAGGAGACCATGAAGGCCACGGGGAACCCGGATGTGCTCTATATGCACTGCCTGCCCTCCTTCCACGACTTTGAGACGAAGCTTGCCAAGGAGTGGAAGGACAAGGGCGTGGACATCCGGGAGGTCACCGACGAGGTCTTCCGGGGCCGCCACAGCGTGGTCTTCGACGAGGCCGAAAACCGGATGCACTCCATTAAGGCCGTCCTGGTGGCCACCATCGGAAAATAAAGGGGGAGAGCCCTTTGGAACGAGCGAGATTCCGTATGCCGACGGCATACACCATTCTATTCCTCCTCATCATCCTGGTGGCCCTGTGCACCTGGCTGGTTCCGGCGGGGGCCTACCAGTACGTGAACGAGGCCCCGGTGGCCGGGACCTACCACGCCGTGGCCCAGAGCCCCCAGGGGGCCGGGGCGGTGCTGAAGGCCGCTTTCGCCGGGTTTTACGACGCGGTGGACGTGTGTGTCTTCATTTTGATGGTGGGCGGCTTCCTGGGCGTGGTCATGAGAACCGGGGCGGTGGACGCCGGCGTGGGCCGGATTATTCAGCGCCTGGGGGGAAGAGAGAAATGGCTAATCCCCATTTTGATGATCGCCTTTGGCCTGGGGGGCACCACCTACGGCATGTGGGAGGAGACCATGGCCTTCTACCCCCTTCTGATTCCCGTCTTTCTGGCGGCGGGCTATGACGCGGTGGTGGGCATCTCCGTCATCCTCCTGGGAGCCGGGGCGGGCATCATCAGCTCCACGGTGAACCCCTTTGCCACGGGCATCGCGGCGGGCTTCGCCGGGGTGTCCCTGGGGGACGGCATCCTCCTCCGGGCTATCCAGTGGGTGGTCTTTGAGGGGGCGGCGATTTGGTTCGTCATGGCCTACGCCGCCCGGGTGAAGCGGGACCCGGCCCGGTCCGTGGTGGGCGTGGGCGCGGGGAAGATCCAGGCCAACATGGAAGAGACGGTGGAGTTTACGCCCAAGCGGAAGGTCATCATGGCCATCTTCACCCTGACCTTCCTGATTATGATTTACGGCGTCATTCCCTTTGACGAGATGGGCCTGCCCCTGCCGACCTTAGGCTGGTGGTTCCCGGAGCTCAGCGCCCTGTTCCTGGTCAGCGGCGTGATCATCGGCCTCATCGACCGCATGGGCGAGGAGGCCATTGCCGAGACCTATGTGGCGGGCTGCGCGGATTTGCTGGGGGTGGCCCTGATCATCGGCATCAGCCGGGGCATCACCGTGCTGATGAACGACGGGCAGATCACCGGCACCATCCTCCACTGGGGAGAACAGGCCCTCTCCGGGGCGGGGCCCGTCAGCTTCGTGCTGCTGGTGTACCTGCTGTACCTGCCCTTGACGGTGCTGATTCCCTCTTCTTCCGGCCTGGCCACGCTGTCGGTGCCCGTCATGGCCCCCTTGGGCCGCTTCGCGGGGGTGGGGGGCGATCTGGTGGTGACGGCCTTCCAGTCCGCCTCCGGCCTTGTAAACATCATCACCCCCACGGCGGCGGTGGTCATGGGGGCCCTGGCCCTGGGGCATGTGCCCTATGACAAGTGGGTCAAGTATGTGTGGAAGCTGATTTTGTATTTCTTTTTGCTGACTCTGGTGTTTTTGATCGCAGGCGTGGCGCTGGGCTGAGCGAAAAAACCACCGGCTCTTTTGAGCCGGTGGTTTGCCGCTGTCACGGGATGATCTCAATCCAATACCCGTCCGGGTCGGTGATGAAGTAAATGCCCATGGCGGGATTCTCGAAGCAGATGCAGCCCATCTCCTTGTGCTTGGCATAGGCTGCCTGATAATCCGGGGCCTTGAGGGCCAGGTGGAATTCACATTCCCCCAGGTCATACTTCTGGGGATGGTCCCGCAGCCACGTCAGCTCCAGGCGGAAGGTGGTCCTCCGGTCCCCCAGAAAGACAATCACATAACTGCCGTCCTCCGCCTCCTTCCGGCGGACCGGGGACAGGCCCAGGGCCTCCTTGTAGAATTTCAAGGAGCGCTCCAAGTCGGTAACGTTAAAATTGAAATGATTGAACGTATACATATTCTGCCGCCTTTCAGCCCGCCTGGTCCTTCAAGATGGTGTAAACCTCATAAATGTCCTGGATGGTATAGGTAGCCCGGACGTCCTTGGGAACGTCGCCGTCCCGGGACTGGGTCAGGAAGGAATGGATGTGGAAGGTAGCCCCAAAGCCCAGATTCTGGGGGCCGATGACGTCCCGGGAGTAGGTGTCGCCCACATAGGCGCAGGTCTTGGGGTCCGAGCGGACCTGATTCAAGGAGACCAGGAAGATGTTGGGGTCCGGCTTGCGGTAGCCGGTGACGGAGGACAGGGTCACGTCCTGGAAGTAATCCCGGATGCCGTACTCCTCCAGCGTGCGGAAGACCTGGTAGAGGGCGGCGGTGTTGCTGATGACGCCCAGCTTCATGCCCAGGCCCTTCAAGCCCTCCAGCATTTCCTTTACCTTGGGGCGGAGCGCACGGTGGTAGTGGGTGACCTCCCACATGTGGGCCAGCTCCTCGGAGAAGGGCTTCACGGTGTCGAAGTCCAGGCCCAGCTCCGTCAGAACATAGTTGCCCCAAATCTCCTCGGGCTTCAGTTCCCGGTTCGTGGGGCCCCGGTAGGCGGCGTAACGGTCCCAGCCGTCGGCAAAGGCCTGGATGGCGGCAGGGATGTCCAGGGACAGGGGGTGGCCGTGGGCCGCCAGGATGCGGAGGACGCCCTCGGCGGAGGCCTTTTTGCTGGCGTCGTCGATAAAAATGTCCTCCAGGGTCCCGCCCATGTCAAACAATACGGTATCGATCATAAATTCTCACTGCCTTTTCCAAGGCCGTGCCGAATCTTCGGCACGGGGCCTTTTTTTCCAGTATAGATAGTACGCCAAAAGGGACGAGCTCAGGCCCAGCGCCAGAGGGGCCAGCACAAACATCCCGAAGAATTGGAGAACCAGCCCGGCGTTTTCCCAGCCCATGAGCATTATGAGCCCGATCAAACAAGCCAGCATCAGCAGCGTCAGCCAGAGATAGCCGGCGGGGAGCAAACGCTTGTCGCCGGGCAGCAGCCAGACCAGAGAGGCCGCCGCCGTCCCCGCCGCCGCGGGCGCCAGGGCTTCCACCAGGCTGATGAGCCAGACGGGAAGCGCCGACCCGCTCAAAAGGCCGTCCAGCCAGGGGTTGAGAAGGGCGAAGCAGCCGCCGTAAACGGCCAGCAGCACCCAGCAGAGGCAGAAGGAGTAGAGCAGGATGGTGCTCTTTACCCTGCCGTTTTCCGTCATCTGGAACGCGCCCCAGAATTTGTCCGCGAACTTGCCGACCCGCTCGTCGATCTCTTTTTGCCGGATGGGATTTGCCATAGGGTTCCTCCTTAAAAGCCTTGAAACATGGAAGCTGTATTCACAGGCGGGAAGCCTGTGCCGTTTCTCGCCTGTGAATACAGCTTCTTAGAAGGCGGGCGGGCGGCCGTCCGGCCGCCCGCCCAGCAAAGCTGTGAACGCGGCGATGGCAGAGAGAGGGATTACTGGTTCAGCCAGTACATCCACATATCCTGCACGTCGGGATAGATCTCATAGATGGAGACTAGGTCGTTGGCCCGGGCACCCAGCTCGTTGAGCTTGGCGGGGTTCTTCTCGTCCACAAAGTCGTCACGCAGGGGCCAGTTGCCGACCTTGGTGAAGGGCTTCAGGCCGCCGCTCTGGCAGTCCGCGCCGCCGGTGACGAAACGGATGAAGAGGCGGGCGCCGGCGGGGCTGTTGCAGCCCTGGACGACCATCATGGCCTCGGTGTTCAGCAGGGCGGTGTAGGGGCTGAGGTTGATGCACCAGTCGATGTTGTAGCCGGACTCCTCCCGGTTTTCGATCTTACCGGCGGAGGCCAGGGCCAGGGCGGGCTGATCCTTGGTGGAGTTGTGGACGGCCAGCACCAGCTCGTCACCGTCGCCGATGAAGGTCATCTTAGCCTGGGTAAAGCGCCACAGGTACTCAACGCCCGCGTTGTTCTCGGGAACCTCGAAGGCGAACTTGGAGGCGTCGTAGGTGTACTCCAGGTCCTTGCCATAGGTGTCCTTGTAGGACTGGGCCATTTCGTCGGCGTTGATGATGAAGCTGGCGAACAGGGAGAGGTACGCGGTCTCCTGGCCGATTTCCTTGGTGTAGAGGGCGAATTTCTGGTTGCCGGCGTCATCCTTCTCGATGATCTCCCACCAGCTGTTGATGGGCTGGCCATCGGGGAACGCTTCGGTGTTGTAATACCAGAAGGCCTGAGAGGAGTACAGGGGATAGCTGTACTTCAGGTTCTCCTCGGGGATGTGGGCGCAGATGTCCCGGGGATAGAAGGGCTCGATGACGCCCTTGTCATAGTACTCGTGGAACACTTCTCCGTTGACGTCCTTGGTCTGGAGCACGTCGGCGGTGATGTTTCCGGTTTCATTTTCCATCCTGGCCTTGCTCAGGACCTCGTCGGAGTCCAGGTCGGAGACCACCAGGTCCAGGCCGGGAAACGCCTCCTCAAAGGGCTCCTCTTCCTTCAGCATCTTGGAGGAGGTGGCGTAGACGTTGATGGTGGTGTCTTCCTTCAGGGCCAACTCGTAGAGCTCCTCATCGGTCATGTCGCTCCACTCGTCATAGTAGGGGCCATAGACGTTTTCTCCGGTGTCCATGTCATAGCCCAGCTTCAAGTCGGTGGTGGGAGCGGCGTCGCCGCCGTCGGAAGGCTGCTCGGTCCCGGTGGAGGCGCCGGAGTCGGCGGGGGCCTGGGTATCGCCGCCCTTGTCGCCGCCGCAGGCGGCCAGGCTGAGGACCATTACCAGGGCCATCAGCAGCGCAAAGAGTTTCTTCTTCATCAGATCTTCTCCTTTCGTTTTGGGGAAATAGTGATGCTGGAATCTATATAGCCAAGGGGGCGGAAACGGGAGCTTAGCCCGTACCCCGGCGGCGGGCCCGCCGCCGGGGGTGCGCCTCTTTGCCTATCCGGGAGGAAGGAGGGTGCTTAGACCGCGCGCTTGATGAGCCGGGTGGTCTCTTTATTATAGACGTTGATTTTGTCCTGGTCAATGATGGCCCAGACTTTTTGATCAATGTCATAGTGGGCCTGGCCGATCTCCTTGGACAGGAACTCGTCCTCGCCGGCCTTCAAGGTGACGATGGTCTCGGAACCGGCGGGCTGGCTGGCGTACACGGTGACGGGGAGGGCGCCTTCCACAGGCTCCCGGGAGATGAGAATCTGCTCGGGGCGGACGGCCAGCACGCAGTCGAACTCGCCGCTGGAGGGCTTCTGCTCGTTAGTCAGGTACTCGGCGGTGAAGGTGTGCCCGCCCAGCTCGCTCTTGACCACCAGCTGGCCGCCCTTCATCTCGGCCTTGCCGGGGACCAGGTTGATCCGGGGGTTGCCGATGAAGTCGGCGGCCTCCAGGTCAATGGGGTTGTTATACAGCTCCATGGGGGTGGCCACCTGGTTCAGCTCGCCGGCCTTGAACAGGGCGATCTTGGTGGACATGGTCAGAGCCTCGACCTGGTCGTGGGTGACGTAGATAATGGTGGTGCCCAGCTCCTTGTGGAGGCGCTGGAGCTCGGAACGCATGTCGATGCGGAGCTTGGCGTCCAGGTTGCTGAGAGGCTCGTCAAGCAGCAGCAGCTTGGGGCTGGAGGCCACGGCACGGGCAATGGCCACGCGCTGCTGCTGGCCGCCGGAGAGCTCCGTAGGATAGCGGTCCTTGTACATGTCGATGCGCATCATCCGCAGGGAGTCCATGACCCGGCGGTCGATCTCGTCGTGGCTCATCTTCTGGATTTTCAGGCCGAAGGAGATGTTGTTGTACACCGTCATGTGGGGCCACAGGGCGTAGGACTGGAACACCAGGTTCAGTCCGCGCTTGCTGGGCTCGGCATAATAGGCGTCGTCGGCGTTGATCATTTCCACTCCGTCGATGGTCATGATGCCGTTCTGGGGCTTTTCCAGGCCGGAGACCACGCGGAGGGTGGTGGTCTTGCCGCAGCCGGAGGGGCCCAGCAGGGTCATGAAGTCGCCGTCCTCAATGGTCAGGTTGATGTTGCGGAGGACGTGGTTGTTGCCGTAAAATTTGTCAATATTTTTCAGTTCAATGCGGCTCATATGGCACGTTTCCTTTCTGTTCTTATATAAAGTCCGTGGCTCGCTGGGTTACCAACTCTTTCCGATGTCGGCGCCGGCGACCTTGTTGGCGAAGATGTAGCAGAACAGGATGAACAGCAGCACGCACACGGAAATGGCGTCGGACATCTGGGCGTAGCCCTCCTGGGAGTAGGTGAAGGCCAGATAGGACATGGTCCGGGTGGTGGGCGTCATCATGATGATGATGAGGTCCAGCTCCTTGGCGATGGAGATGAACACCAGCATCAGGCCGGAGATGAAGCCGTTCTTCGCCAGGGGGACAATGATGGTGGCCATCCGCTTCCAGAAGCTGGCGCCGGCAATGTCCGCGGCTTCCTCCAGCTCCACGCTGATGGAGAGCATGTTGGCGGTGCCGGAGCGGCTGGCGAAGGGGAAGTGCTTGACCACGGAGGTGAGAACGATCAGGGTGAAGGTGCCGTAAAGGGAGGGGATCAGCCCGCCGAAGTGAGGCACGCTGAACATGGAGAAATACATGGTGGAGAAGGCCACGCCGCTCATCAGGTAGGGAACGAACACCAGCTGCTCGGTGAGGTTGCCGTACCACTTGCCCCGGCCGCGGGAGCTGATGTAGCCCAGGAACTGGCCGCAGAAGGCGGTGATGAGGGAGGTGATGATGGTCAGGCGGACCGTGTTCCACAGGGCGCTGAAGAACTCGGGGTTGCGGAAGATGCCCGCGTAGTTGGTGTACTTCTCCGCTTCTCCGGCTTCGCCGATCCAGTTGTAGAGGGTCAGGTTTTCGGGACCGTAGCCCGCGCCGGTGGTGATCTGGAAGGTCTCCATAATCAGCACAAAGAAAGGCATGACCATGGCCAGGAACAGGAAGACGGCCAGGAACGCCATCATGGGCTTCTTTGCCGCGCCAAGAGGCATCAGGGTGCTGCGGCCGCCCTTGCCGCCCACGGTGGCATAGGACTTGCGCACGCCGATGGCCCTCTGGTTGCTCATCAGAATCAGAGCCGCCAGGCCGACCAGGACGATGGACATGGCGTAGCCCACGCCCCGGGGACCCTGGTCGATGTAGACGCGCATGCGGGTGGCCAGGGTGTAGTAGCCGATGCGGTTGCCCAGGTTGGCCGCCACGCCGTAAGTACCGATGGACTTGGAGACGGTCATGACCAGGGCGGAGAGCACGGAGGGAAGAATCAGCGGCAGGGTGATGTAGCGGAGAATCTGGGCCTTATTGGCGCCTTGAATCTCGCCCATCTCCTCCAGCTCCGAGTTGATGGAGCGGAGGGCGCCGGAGACCTGAATGTAAGAGAACGCGTAGTAGTGCATGGACATGCACAGCACGATGGCCGTGGGCCCGTAGGCCAGCCAGTCGGGAATCGGGATGCCCATGCCGGTGAGGAATCCGTTTGCGCCGCTGGTGGGCGTGCGGAACACCGCCAGCCAGGCGATGGCCTTGGTCCAGGAGGGAATCATGTAGGGCACGGTAATGAGAATGCCCAGAACTTTCTTGCCGGGGAGGTCGGTACGGATCATCAGCCAGGCCAGCACCGAGCCCAGAGGCACGGAAATCAGCGTGGTGAAGAAGCCGCAGACAAAGGAGTGCAGCAGGGGCTCCCACAGCACGGCCTTGGACATGTTGCTCATCAGCATGTACTGCCAATAGTAGAGTGTGAAGTCGCCCACTTTGCCGTCCACACGGCGAAGCTCGCCCTGCGCCAGGGTGAAGGTGGACTTAATCATGGTCAGCAGGGGAATGACGATCAGGCAGAACAACACGATCAGGCTGACCAGCACGACCATGTTAAAGGGGTTTTTGAGCACGTTTAGGATCAGGTTCTTCAACCGACGTGCCGTCAGTTTCTTTCTGGGGGGTCTTTCCTTGGTCACGGTTACTGCATTTGACACGATAACACCTCTTTCTGATAACTGCCGGGAACTCCCCGGGCGATCGAGTCCTCCCATCCGGTCACGCCCAGGGCTGTCCGCGCGGAGCGGAAATAGGTCCGCTTTGCGCAAACGTTTGCGACTTCCTGGGTTCATTATAAAGAATCCTGAGTAGGTTTGTCAATTGTCAGCCTCCCGATTTTAGGGGGGGTTTTTTGTTTGTTTTCACGGTTTGTTTACAATTTGAACAAATGGACGCTTCCTATTTTTGCTATTTTGTCAATTGCTTTTTGGAGGAATTCCTGAAATTCCGGATACGTTTTCGCCGCCGTTTGCCATTGTTTACGATTGAAATTGCGCGGCGTAGAGCTGGGCATATACGCCTCCGGCGGCCAGCAGCTCCCGGTGGGTCCCCTGCTCCGCCGCGCCGCCCTGGTCCAGCACCAAAATGCGGTCTGCGCCCCGGATGGTGGCCAGCCGGTGGGCAATGACGAAACAGGTCCGCCCCTGGCGAAGTTGCTCCATGGCCAAGCTGATCTCCCCCTCGGTCTCCGTGTCCACGTTGCTGGTGGCCTCGTCCAGAATGACCACGTCAGCGTCGGTGAGGAGGCACCGGGCGATGGCCAGAAGCTGCTTTTGCCCTTTGGAGACGCCCTCGTCGGTGAGGACGGTGTCGTAGCCCTGGGGGAGGGAGGAGATGAAGCGGTGGATGCGGGCGGCCTTGGCGGCCTCCACAATCTGCTCCCGGGAGGCTCCCGGCGCGCCGTAGGCGATGTTCTCGGCGATGGTGCCGCCGAAGAGCCAGGTATCCTGGAGCACTAAGGCCAGGCGGCGGCGCAGGCCGTCCCGGCTGTAGGCGTCCAGGGGGACGCCGTCCAGGATGATGCGTCCGCCCTGGGGACGGTAGAACCGGAGGAGGAGGGAGACCAGGGTGGTCTTCCCCGCCCCGGTGGGCCCGACCACGGCGGCCAGGCTCCCCGCCGGGATATGGGCGGTGAAGTCCCGGAGGACGGGACGGGCGGGGTCGTAGCCGAAGGACACATGGTCAAAACGGATGTCGCCCCGCAGCCGCTCCACGGAGAGGGCCTCCGGCGGGTCTGCCGGTTCCGGCTCCTCGTCCAGTAAATCCATCACCCGCTCGGCGGCGGCGGCGCTGGCCTGGAGTTCCGCCAGGAGGTTCGCCGCTTCCCGAATGGGGCCGGAGAACTTCCGGGAGTACAGGACGAAGGAGGAGAGGCTCCCCAGGGACAGACCGCCGCCCAGGTACAGCAGGGCTCCGAAAACGCTTACGAAGGTAAGGGAGATGTTGTTGACAAAGTTCACCGAGGGCCCCAGGGAGGAACTGGCCCGGTCCGCGTCGTAGTAGGCCCTGGAGGCCGCGCCGTTGCGCCGGTCAAAGAGGCCCAGGTCCTCCTGTTCCACGCCGTAGGCCCGAATAGACCGGCGGCAGCCCATTCGCTCCCCGGCAAAGCTGTTTAGGGCCCCCAGCTCCTTGGAGCGGAGGCGGAAAAGGGGATGAATGCGCTTCATCTGGAACCGGGTCAGCGCCGCCGACAGGGGGACGGTGACAAAGAACACCAGGGTCAGCCGGGGGGAGAGGAGGAGCAGCATCAGGAAGGACCCGGCCACGGTAAAGACGCTGGTGCCCAATTGCAGGAGGTCCGTGGAGAGGGTGGCGTTGACGGTGTCCACGTCATAGCAGATCCGGCTGATGAGATCCCCGGAGGGGTGGGTGTCGAAGTAGTCCACCGGCAGTTCGCTCATGCGGTCAAACGCGGCTTTGCGGAGATCGTGCGAAACGGCCTGGGCTGTTTGGATGAGGCGGGAGGATACGGCGTAGTTCAGGAGAGAGGACAGGGCATAGCAGCCCAGCATCCCGGCGCAGTTCCGAACCACGCCGGGAAAGTCCACGCCTCCCGCCCGGACGCCCACGGCGTCCACCGCCCGGCCGGAAAGCAGGGGGGCCGCCAGGGACAGCAGATTTCCCGCCAGCAGCAGGACCAGCAAGAGCAGGAACCGGAAGCCGTAAGGGCGGAGAAAACGGCTTAAGCGGACCAGCACGTTCTTTTTCATACGGCCCCTCCCATCTGGAGCTCCGCCATGCGGCGATAGCGCCCGCAGGTTTCCAGGAGTTCTTGGTGTGTTCCCTGGGCGGCAATCACACCGTCTTCCAGCACCAGGATGCGGTCTGCGTCCCGGAGGGAGGACACCCGCTCGGAGATGATTACCTGGGTGACACCGGGAAAGTCCCGGCGGATGGCGGCATGGAGCGCGGCGGCGGTGCGGTAGTCCAGGGCGCTGTCGGCGCTGTCCAAAATCAAGATATTGGGGCGGGCCGCCAAAGCCCGGGCGACGAGCAGCCGCTGGCGCTGGCCGCCGGAGAGATTGGCGCCCCGGATATCCAGCTTGGCGTCCAGACCTTCGGGCAGATGTTCAATGAATTCCCAGGCTTGGGCGGTCTTGGCGGCGGCGGTCACGTCCTCCCGGGAGAGCCCCCGGAGGAAGGAGATGTTTTCGTAGACACTGTCGTTCAGCAGGGCTTCATTCTGGAAAACCACGCCGAAGCGGCCCCGCAGATCCTCCCGGCTGAGCGTGGAGACGTCCCGCCCTCCCAGCCAGACGACGCCGCCGTCCGCGTCATAGAGGCGGAGAAGCAGAGAAACCAGGGTGGTCTTTCCAGAACCGGTGGGGCCCAGGATGCCCAGGGTTTCCCCTTTATTTAATAGGAAGGAAGCGCCGTCTAAATCCTTTTCTACCCCCAGGTAGGAAAAAGACACGTTTTCCATACCCAGCTCCGGGCCCTGGAGGCCCGGGCCCTCAGGGACGCGGACCCGCTGGTCTTCCGGGGCCAGGAGGACCTCCTCAATCCGCCGGGCGGAGGCCACGCCTTTGCTGAATTTGACAAAGAGCTTTGCCAGGCCCAGCGTGGCGGTTTGAATCAACGTAAAATAGGAAAGGAAGGCGACAATCTGGCCGGAGGCCATCCGTCCCCGGTCCACCAGCAGGGCGCCCGCCAGCACAACCAGCACCAGTCCCAGGTTCAGAAGGAAATCCGCCAGGGGATTGGCGGCGGCCATGATGCGGCCCGCGGTCTGTTCGGCCTCCATAGAAGCCCGGCTGGCGGCGGTGAAGCGTTCTCTTTCCCGGCCCTGGCAGGCCAGAGTCTTGACAACGCGGACCCCGGAGGCATTCTCCCGGAGAACGCGGACCACGGTGTCGACCGCCTCCTGAGCCCGGGTATACCGGGGAATGCCCTGACGGGTCACCAGCCAGATGGCGAAAAATGTGGCGGAGCAAACCGCGAGCTGTACGAAGGCCAGAGACGGGGCCTGGAAGAAGGTCAGTACCAGCCCGCCCAGGACCAGCATGGGGGCCCGGATGCCGCCGCGCTGGATTTTGTCAAACATCTGGTGGACATTGTAGGTGTCGTTGGTCAGCCGGGAGACAATGGAGGATACGGTGAACCGCTCCAGCTGGGCCTGGGAGAGAAACAGCGTCCGCTGATAGAGGTCCCGGCGGAGCTGCCGCGTCATATCCATGGACACCCAAGCCGCCATGCGGTTGGCCGTAATGTTGCAGAGGGCCGCGCCGAAAGCCATAATCAGCATCAGGCCCCCCGCCCGCCAGACGGCGGCCAGGTCCCGGGCGGGCACGCAGTCGTCAATGATGCGGGCCAGCAGCAAGGGCAGCAGAAGCTCCAGTACGGCGGCGGTGAACTTCACCGTCACCCCCACCGCCACCCGCGGGGCGTGGGGACGGAGATAGCCGAGAATGGTTTTCATGCCGGACCTCCTTTCGATTGTCTGCGCTCAAACGTTTGCGAAAATTTGCATTTATCATACTACGCCCTCCGGCGGCAAGTCAATCCGTATTTTCGCGTGGGGGAGGGCTGCGGCTTAGAAAAGGGGGCGGCGTGCCTTTTAAAAAGGAGCGGCACAGCTGCCGGAAGGGCCGCCGGCAATGCAGGAGAAAGACGCGTGGGGGCGAAGAAACCTAAGTTACATATATAAAATAAAAAAGCTAAGTGATATGGAATTGCCGATAGGCAAAAAGTAGCACAAAATATATGAAGTTTTCCATAATATGAGAAAAAATAGAGGAAAAAGAAGCGGTGGAAACGGCAGGAGTGTTTGTTACTGTTATGTTACAACTATGCATATCGTATTGATTTTAGAAAACCGCTGTGCTATATTCATCATGCGGCACGGATGAGGCGGCAGTCCCGGGGTAGATACGGGCACGGCTAGCCACTGTATGTGCGCCGGAAAAGCCGACGCGTCCCGGCCCGCAAATAACGGCGGTGAACTTCCCGCCGCAAAACAAGGAGGATGAAAATCCATGAAGAAGTTCTTATCCCTGGTCCTCGCACTGGTTATGACCATGTCTTTGGCCACCATCAGCGCCGGGGCCACCGAGTACAAGGACCTCACCGACAAGGATGAGATCCAGTACGAGGAAGCCGTTGCCGTCCTGAACCGGATCGGCATTATCACCGGCTACGAGGACGGTTCCTTCCGTCCTGAGACCGAGCTGACCCGCGGCGCCGCCGCCAAGATCATCGTTTCCCTGATGATTGGCCCCGAGGCCGCCTCTGCTCTGCCCAACGACGCAAGCCCCTATCCCGACGTTCCCGCGGGCCACACCTTTGCGGGCGTCATCAGCTACTGCAAGACCGCCGGCTACATCAGCGGCTATAGCGACGGCACCTTCAAGCCCGCCAACTCCCTGACCGGCTTCGCCTTTGCCAAGATGCTGCTGGGCGCCGTCGGCTACAAGAGTGAGCTCGAGGGCTTCACCGGCACCGGCTGGACCATGAACGTGGCCCGTCTGGGCAACATCGCCGGCCTGTTCAACCGCCTGAGCTTCCAGGGCGCCGACGCGGTCAACCGCGAAGAGGCCTGCCAGCTGGCTCTGAACACCCTGAAGGCCACCATGGTCGAGTACACCGGCGGCTTTACCATCACCACCGGAGACGCCGCCATTGTCGGGGACAAAACCCGTACTTATGTGACCAGCAACCAGGCCTATGCGAAAAACATCTCCAACCGGAAACTGGACACCGTAGGCAACTCCAAGGACGATCACTACACCGTGGAGTTCGGCGAGGAGCACTTCAAGGATCTGCGCCTGGACGACGAGCACAAGAATGCGAAGGACGATTTCGGCCGTCCCTCCAACGTCTGGAGCTACAAGAAGGTCACCATCGGCACCTTCCCCATCGCCCCCGACTTCACCTTCGACAAGCAGGCGGCTTATTCCGATAAGACCGATGCTGTGAAGAACCGGGCCACCGGCCTGGGCGGCTACACCCTGGAGTCCGACGAGGCGAACGTCTACACCCGTTTCTGGGTGAACGGCACCGAGTACAACATCAGCGAGTCCGGCAAGAAGGTTGTGTGGGGCGCCCAGTGCCCCGAAACCAACAGCGAAGATGCGATCCGCTCCGGCAAGGAAGCGAAGATCTCCAACATCTCCGATCTGACCGACAACGGCACTGTGGTCGAGGTCTATGTCTCTGAGGATGAGGCCGACTTCATCACCGACGTCGTGGTGGTCAAGAGCCAGCTCATGGAGGTCAAGAAGGTCGGTTCCGACTATGTCTCCCTGGAGAAGAAGGACCCCGATGACGGAGACAAGGACTTCCCCGGCTTCAACCAGGATCCCATCGACGTGAAGGTGGGCAATGTCCAGGCTGAGGACGCTCCCTATGCCGCCTTGAAGGATCTGAAGGCCGGCGACAACGTGGTAATCATCCCTGTGGACGCCGACCATGACGGCGAGGACTTCGAGGTCGCCGAGGCCTATGAGCCCGAGACCGTGTCCGGCACCCTGACCGGCGTGAAGGACTACGGCCCCACCAACAAGGCCAAAAACGCCGTCTCCCTGACCGTGGGCGGCACCGACTACAGCATCTCCCTGTGGAACAAGGACATGTCCGAAATCGACGGGGACAAGATCAAAGTCACCAAGAAAGACGTTACCCTGACCCTCGACAAGCACGGCTATGCCCTGCTGGCTGAGGATGTGGGTTCCACCTCCGAGTGGATGGTGATTGGTTCCTTCCGCTCCAACGTGGAGAACGGCCGCATCGTGACCGTCGTCACCGGCTGGGATATCTCCGGCGAGCCTGTGGAGCTGAACCTTGGCCCCAACTTCGACAAGAACGCCACCGGCTTCCGTCCCGGCGATCTGGTGAAGTATGAGAGCACCTCCCGCAGCAACCTGTATGACTGGGAGATCAAGAATGACGGCGTATACGACGTCTTCACCGGCGTGGACGAAAAGACCGGAGAACCCTACAAGATCAAGGCGAGCAACGTCAAGGTCGACCTGCGCGACTACGGAGACGACAGCGCCCTGTTCATTGACAAGGGAGTGAAGTTCATCTACGTCTCCTTCGACAATGACAACGAGGTTGAATCCATCGAGGTCAAGTCCGAAGTCAAGACCGTGGAGAACAAGGAACTGCGTACGACCGCCGAGGGCGTAATCTCCAATACGGCCGCGGACGACAGCCTCCTGCCCATCGAAAAGATTCCCGTCCATCAAAACAACTTCAACGCGGCCCAGGCTGCGGTGACCAGCAAGGGAGCCATCAAGGCCGTGGTCATCAAGCAGGAAAGCAACGAGGCCGACAGCGCTTCCATGCTGTATGTCCGGGATATGCCCGGCGGCGCTCACTATGACTCCACCGGCAAGATGGTCTATGTCTACACCGTTGCCATGAACACCGCGGACGGCGTCCGTGAGGAAGAGACCATCTACTCCTATGACCGGCTGTACAGAGGCGACTTCGCTTCCTACGCCAAGACCGAGCACGCGGAGCACGACGAGTTCTACACTCTGCGTCAGCGCAACGACTTCACCCAGCGCACCACTTCCACCTTCCAGGCTGATATCCAGGAGATTGTGAATGTCAACGCCAGCCTTGTGGAACTGGGTAACTACAAGAAGGTCGGCTCCGGCAGAAGCACCGACAAGACCACGCTGGATCTGGCTCCCTACGTCAGCAGCGATCTGAAGGGCGACCTGGGCGTCGGAGACGAGCAGAACATCGTCAGCCTGCGGAAGGCCGTGTTCGTCGACCTGACCAAAAACGACATCGACAGCTTCGATGATCTGAAGACCTTCATGTTCACCAATCCCACCACGAAAGAGGTGGAGGACTACCGCCAGCAGAGGGCCGAGGTCCAGCTGGTTGTGAACGACAACCCCGACACCGACGGCTTCCGCCGCGTTGCCATGGTGATCATCACCGGCTGGGTTTCCGCCGCCGACACCACGACCCCGGCTCAGAAGGACCTGCTGTCCGCCAACATCAAGGGCGTGACCTTCTCGAATCCCACTGCTTCCGAAACGGTCAACGGCCTGACCCAGGCGGCTATGGACGGCGACGGAAAAATCAGCTTCACCCACAACGGTAAGGAAATGGAAATCGAGCTGACCCACAATGGCTCTGCCTCTACGATTCAGAACGGCTCCACCGCCGCTCTGGCCGCGGGCGATACCATTAAGGTAACGGTCTATGCTCGGAACCACACCTCTGAGGCTCCCAACAAGTCCGATTACACCTTCACCATCGGTGCTGCGGTTGCGGCGTTCTATGAGAACACCGTGGCCACCGGACTGGGCGTAGCCAAGGCGGACGATGCCAGCACCGTGGCGTGGGACGCCCTTAAGGCCGCTGATACCTCGATTGCCCCTGCCACGGGTGCGCTGACTGCTTCCGTGGTCCTGACCGGCAAGGATGAGGATACCGTTGCTCAGCTGAAGCTGGCGATGGATTTCCTCGGAGAGAGCTACTCTACCATTGAAAAGGGCTTCAACTTTGCTGCCGACCACAAGTGGATTATTACCACTCCCAAGGGCCAGGTAACCTTTGATGAGTCCACTGCCCATGTGTTCGTCACGGTGGGAGACAAGAAAGTGATTGCCGCGAGCGGTAACGCCAACTTGGATGATGCCGGTCTGACTTTGAACGCGAAAGTCACGGAGCTTGATGGGACAGTCTCCTATGTTAAGACAGCGGATCTGGGCACTACAGCGCTTATCCCCGGCGCGAAGTATGAGAACGATATGTTCGCTATCTTCAACGGAACGGCCCCGACCCACAATGTCACTGGCTTCACGGTATCCTACACCATGAATGGTAAGGCGATTGCCGACGGAGATTCCTTCGACAAGGGCTCCGATCTGGTAATCACCATCAAGGCCACGGCCACCGGCGGAGTGAAGAACTCTGCGGATGTCGGCACCGCCGGAACTCTGGTCGCTGCCAGCGCTATCACCGGCGCCGAGTGGGATGTCTCTGCCGACACCGTGCTTGGCAGCCTGGGAGCGGATAACAAGACCTGGACTTTCACAGGCGCGGCCAACGATGTCATCGTTCCCGAGAACGAATCCATCATCATCACGGTTGAAGACATCGACACAGACTTCGATGTTCCCGCCCTGACCTACACACAGTCTACCACCTAATCCAACGCGAAAGACAAAGCAATCCCACACAAGAAAGGACCCGCCCCGCCTGGGGCGGGTCCTTTTCGTCCGGCGGGAAATTCTTCCCCAAGTCATGCGTGACAAACTCTTCCAAATGTGTTATGATAAAAAAAATCCGGAAAGGAGGCCTACCCTGTGATTGAAAATCACGGCCTGATTGAATATCTCCTGCGCAGCGGCGGGGACCTCTCGGACCGGGAGAGCCTTACCGCCCGGCAGATTAAGCGTTTTACCGACGAAATGCCCGGCGGATTTTTCATCTACCGGGATGATGACGATAAAATTCTCTACGTCAACTATGCGGTCCTCCAGATGCTTGGCTGTAAGACGGAGGAAGAGTTCTGGTCTCTCACCGGCGGGACCTTCCACGGCCTCGTCCACCCGGATGACCGGGAGGCTGTGGAGGCCAGCATCCGGGAGCAGATTTCCCAGAACAGCTTCGACCTGGACTATGTGGAATACCGTATTGTCCGAAAAGACGGCTCCATCTGCTGGGTGGAGGACTTCGGCCACTTCATCGAGACCGAGGAGCTGGGAGGCGTGTTTTACGTCTTCCTGGTCGACAGCACGGAGCGCCGCCGCCGCCGGGTGGCGGAGCGTGCGGCCATTCTGGAAGAAAAGCTCCAGAAGGAGCGGGAGCTTCAGGAGCAGGCGGAACAGACTCTGGATTTCCTGGAGCAGATGAACGACGAGCTGGTTCGCCGCCTGGAGCTGATTGAGGGCCTGAGCGCGGACTACGAGGTGGTGTTCCACGCGGACTTGGCGGAGGACGTCATTCAGCCCTATCGGGTCAGCGGCCGGGAGTGCTTCCAATTTGGCCGGGATCTGCAGGTCCGGCCCTTTCGGGACTTTGCCGGGGACTACGTCCGGCGCTGGGTCCATCCGGAGGACCGGGAGCGGTTCACCCGGGAGCTGGACCCCGCCTATATCCGGACGGCCCTGAGGGACCAGAAGTCCTACCATATCAATTACCGGATCCTTCACCAGGGAAAGGCCGAGTATGTCCAGGCCTTCATCGTCAACGTCAGCCCGGACGGGGAAGCGACGCAGATTATGTTCGCCTGCCGCACGGTGGACGAGGAGGTCCGCCGGGAGCGGGAGCGCTCCGCCATTCTGGAGGCGGCCCTGGCCCAGGCGAAGCTGGCGGGAGACGCCCGGAACACCTTCTTGTCCAATATCTCCCACGACATGCGCACGCCCATGAACGCCATTGTGGGCTTCACCGAGCTGGCGAAGCGCCACCTGGACCAGCCGGAGCGGCTGAAACGGGAGCTGGAGCGGATTGAAGCGTCCAGCGCCCAGCTGATGGGGCTTTTGAACAACGTGCTGGAGCTGAGCTGGCTGGAATCCGGCCAGATTCACATTGAGGAGGTCCCCTGCACCCTGCCGGAGCTGGCCCGGGAGGTATGGGGGGAGGTGCTTCCCCGGGCGAAGGAGCGGGGCGTGGAGCTGGTGCTTTCCGACCCGGAGACGGAGCATCCCAAGGTCTGGTGCGACCGCCAGAAGCTCCGCCAGTCCCTGGAGCGCCTGGCCCTGGGGGCGGTGCGCCGGGTGGAGTCCGGCGGGCGGGTGGAGTTGTCCCTCCGGGAGCGGAGCGCCACCCGGGCCTATGGGTCCTATCACTTCATCGCCCATTGTTCCGATATGGCGCGCCCCCTGAACGATCAGGTCTTCGCCGCCTTTGCCCGCCGGGAAATCACCGCCGCCTCCGACGCGGCGGGGGCGGATTTGGGCCTGCCCATCGCCAAGCACGTCATGGAGCTGATGGGGGGCACGGTGGACGCCCAGGCCCTGCCGGACGGCGGCGGGCTGCTGACCGCATCGCTGAACCTGCGCCTGCAGGAGACCGCCGCCGCCCATACCGCCTCCTCCCCGGAGGGAGAGCGCCGGGTCCTGGTGGTGGAGGACAACGAGCTGAACCGGGAGATTGCCGTGGAGCTCCTGGAGGAGGCGGGCTTCCTGGTGGATACCGCCGGAGACGGCGCGGAGGCCGTGGAAAAGGTGAAGAACTCCCGCCCCGGCCACTATGCCCTGGTGCTGATGGACCTGCGGATGCCGGTGATGGACGGCCACAGCGCCGCCCGGGCCATCCGGGCCCTGGGGGACCCGGGGCTGGCCAATGTCCCCATTGTGGCCCTGTCCGCCAATACGTTTGACGAGGACCGGAAGCAGTCCGCCGAAAGCGGCATGAACGCCCACCTGGCCAAGCCTTTGGATATCGACCGCCTGCTGGAGGTAATCTCCGGCATAACGGGGGGATGAAGCGCAAAAAACCACCGTGAGGAATCACGGTGGTTTTTTTCCTCCCCGCCAGGGCGCGAACAGGCGGGGGGCGATGTCCTGAACCTCCGGCCACATGAGGAAGGCGGCCTGGAAGCCCATGCCCACCCCCAGGCGGAGCTTTTGGTTCAGGGTGTCCGCGTCGTCAAAGAGGACGAAGTGGGCCTCTCCCTCCCGGTTATAGGTAAAGTACCGGGCGCAGAGGTCCTGGGAGAAAAAGACGGCGGGATTCTCCCGCTCCATCAGCGCCGCCAGCGCCTCCCCGGTCAGGGGCTCTCCCTCCCCGGACCGGGCGGGGAGGCGGAAGTCCATGCGGAGCCGCTGAACGTCCAGGGCCAGCCGTCCCGCGCCCCCGGCCTGGGCCACGGCCTCCTGGAGGTACTGAGAAAAGCTCCCGCCGGAGACGGCGGTGCAGAGAAGCACCGCCGCGCCGGGGGCGGCGCCCGCGTACCCCTCGGGGAGGAACAGCGCCCGCCGGGAGGAGGAGAGCGCCGGCGCCAGGGCGGAGACAAAGGCCGTCCGGTCCCGCCGGGGGGCCTCCTCAAAGTCCAGCAGCACGCCGGAGTAGCCCCGCCGCCCGCACTCCCGCAGCACCGCGTCCCGCAGATCCTCCGGGCTGTCGATGAAGGGGGCCTGGCGGTCGCTGACGGATAAGAGGCCCCCCTTGATTTGCAGAAGCAGGCTCTGCCGCAGCAGCGCGGAGCCGGGGCCGATGCGGTAGGCCACGTGGGCCAGGTTCCGGCAATGCCCCCGGGCCTCCTGCGTCTCCTCCGGCGTCACGGCCAGGTAGATTTGCAAATTTCACTCCCCCTTGCGCCCAGGCTTGAAAACTGGTATACTGGAAATGACTTCAAGAGATTCTATGCGAGGAGGTTGCCGCCTATGCCCCTTTCCCTGGTTCCCAGCCGCCTGTTCGGGTGCTACCGGGAGATTACGCCGGAGCTTCTCCGCCAGGCGGGCGTGGCCCTGCTCCTCAGCGACCTGGACTTCACCCTGGCCCCCAAGTCCGTCCACCGCCCGGACCCGGCCCTCCGGGCCTGGATTGCGGAGCTGAAGGCTGCGGGAATCCAAGTGATGATTGTTTCCAACAACCGCTCCGGCACAAGGGTGACGGAGTTCTGCGCGGATTTGGGAATTCCCTACCAGGGCCATGCCGGGAAGCCCTCCACCCGCGGCCTGGAGGCCGCCATGGCCCGAGCCGGGACGGACCGGGCCCATACCGCCATGCTGGGCGACAAGCTTTTGACGGATATGCTGGCGGCGAACCGGGCCGGCCTGCTGGCGCTGATGGTGGAGCCCCTGGGCGGCGCGGCGACGCCCTGGCAGAAGGTCCTCCACGCTCTCCAGGCCCCCTTCAAGGCCCTCTGCCGCCGCCGGGAGGAGCGGAGGAGATAGGAGCCGTCCAAAATATTTTTGCATGGTCCCGGACAATTAGAGGAAAAATACTTGCAATCACCGCCTGGATGGGATAAAATAGCTACGGCTATAATGGAAGAACCATGAAAAGAGAGAAAATGCCCTCTCACGGGTCGTTTTCTCGGATAAAGATTTGTGAGGAGGATTTTATTATGCCGACAATTTCCGCAGGCGAGTTTCGCAAGGGAATGATTTTCGAGATGGAAGGCAAGCCCATGCTGGTGGTGGACTTCCAGCATGTGAAGCCCGGCAAGGGCGCGGCCTTCGTGCGCACCAAGTATAAGAACGTCATCACCGGGGCCATCCGGGAGGAGTCCTTCAACCCCACCGCCAAATTCGAGCAGGCCAGCGTGGAGCGCAAGGACGCCGAATACAGCTACAACGACGGCGATCTCTACTACTTCATGGACCCGGAGACCTTTGACATGTCCCCCCTGAACCGGGACGTGCTGGGCGAGGCGTTCAAGTTCATGAAGGAGAACACCGTCTGCAAGCTGGTGAGCTACAAGGGCAGCGTCTTCACCGTGGAGGTTCCCAACTTCATGGACCTGGAGGTTACGGAGACCGAGCCCGGCGTCAAGGGAGACACGGCCACCAATGTCACGAAAAAGGCCACCCTGGAAACCGGCGCGGTGATCCAGGTGCCCCTGTTCATCAACGAGGGAGAGAAGATCCAGGTGGATACCCGCACCGGCGAATATTTGGGGCGCTGCAAAGAGTGAGTACGGCAAAGGGGGGATGAAATCCCCCCTTTGGATTCCCCCACACCCGTGACGCCGGTCACGGAGGTATTTTTCTGACGCGCATGTGGTCACGAACATGATTTGAAGGATAAAGGAGGTCATTGACTATGAGCATCACGGAGAAGGTCGCGTATCTGAAGGGCCTGGCGGAGGGCATGGACCTGGACACCGAAAAGAAGGAGGGCAAGCTCCTGGCCGCCATCATCGACGTGCTGGAGGACATCGCCCTGGAGATCAGCGACATTGAGGACGCCCAGGAAGAGCTGGGAGAGGGCCTGGACGCCGTCAGCGACGATCTGGAGGACGTGGAGGACCTGCTCTACGGCGAGGAAGACGAGGACGAGTATGAGCTGGACGACCTGGAAGAGGGCGAGGACTGCTACGCTACCACCTGCCCCACCTGCGAGGAGAGCATCTACTTCGACGAGTCCGTTCTGGAGGACGGCGAGGTCGTCTGCCCCAACTGCGGCGAAAAGCTGGAGTTTGACCTGAAGAGCCTGGAGGAAGAAGAGGAAGAGGGGGAATAATCCCCCTGGCGGCAAAAGCCGGACGCCTTGGCGTCCGGCTTTTCGCTGTGCCGGAAAAGATATATTGCCAAATTCCCGCCGCCGCGGTATACTGGATGGAGTGAGAGCATCCAAAGGAGAAGACCCATGATTAAGGAGAAGACCTTCTACCGCGCCTTTTTTGCCCTGACGCTGTCCCTGGCTTTGCAGAATCTGCTGACCTTTGGGGTAAACCTGATGGACACCGTCATGCTGGGCCGCTACAGCCAGGAGGCCATGAGCGGCGTGAGCCTGTGCAACCAGATCCAGTTCCTGCTCCAGATGCTGGTGGGCGGCGCGGGGGAGGGGGCCGTGGTGCTGGGGTCCCAGTACTGGGGCAAGAACAAGCTGGAGCCCATTCCCCATATCATCGGCGTGGCCCTGCGGTTCGGGGCGGTTCTCTCGGCTTTGCTGTTCGGGGTGGTGCTGCTGTTTCCCCATGAGCTGCTGGGCCTGCTGAGCAGCGACGCCGGAGTCATCGCCCAGGGGGCGGATTACTTTCGGATCATCTGCTTTTCCTACGTCATTTTCACCGTCACCAACATCCTGGTGGCCTCCCTCCGGTCCATCGGCGTGGTGAAGATCGGCTACGCCATTTCCTTTTCCACGCTGTGCATCAACGTCACGCTGAACTACCTCTTAATCTACGGGAATCTCGGCTGTCCGGAGCTGGGGGTCCGGGGGGCGGCGGTGGCCACCTTGGTCTCCCGCTGCGTGGAGCTGCTGATCGTGGTCTACTATTTAAAGTACCGGGAGAAGAGGCTGAACCTGACTTTGCGGAAGCTCCTCTTCATTGACGCCAGCTATCTTGGCGACTACAACCGGGTTTCCGCCCCAGTGCTGGTGAACCAGGCCCTCTGGGGCGTGGCCCAGATGGTGCAGACCGGCATTCTGGGCCACCTGGGGGGCGACGTGACGGCGGCCAACGCCATCGCCGTCCAGGTTTACCAGGTCCTCTCCGTAGTGGCCTACGGCGCGGCCTCCGCCTCCGGCATCGTGGTGGGGCGGAGCATCGGCGAGGGGAGGAAGGACGCGCTTCGTCCCCTGGTGGCCACGCTCCAGGTCCTGTTCATCGCCATCGGCCTGGCCTCCGGCGCTCTGATCTTCCTGGCCCGGAATCCCATTCTGGCGGTCTTCGGCGGCACGCTGACGGCCCGGGCCCGGGGCCTGGCCCTCCGGTTTATGGCGATCATCGCCGTCACCACTGTGGGCACCTCCTACCAGATGGCCTGTGACACGGGCATCATCCGGGGCGGGGGAGACACGGCTTTCAGCGCCAAGCTGAATCTGATCAGCATGTGGGGCATCGTGGTGCCCTTCTCCGCCATGGCGGCGTTTTGGTGGAAGAGCCCCCCGGAGCTGGTGTTCTTCCTTCTGAAATGGGACCAGATCTATAAAATCATTCCCGTGGCCCTCCGGCTTCACAGCTGGAAGTGGGTGCGGAGCGTCACCCGGCCCGACGGGCCGGAAAAGGAGGAGAACCATGTCTAAGCCCAAGGAGCCCAAAAAGCCCTTCAACCCCAGAGTACGCGCCAACGTCTATGCCCTGGCGGCGCTGTACCTGGTCTATCTCTTCTACCAGATTGCCAAGCCCTACCTGACCCGCGACCCCTATGGCCCCACCTCCTTCCAGTTTACCCTGGGCGCGGTGGTGCTGGGCGGCGGCGCGGCGGTGCTGGGCCTCCTGGCCTGGAAGATGTTCAAGGCCCCCCTGCCGGAAGACCCGGAAGAGCCCGCCCTGCCGGAGGAAGCCGGAGAGGACGAGGAGGAAGATTAAAAAAAGACGGGACCCGTGAAGACCGGGTCCCGTCTTTTATTCAATTTCAGCCTCCGTCCCGGGGAGAAAACGCTCCCGGAGCAGCTTTTGCATGTCCTCCGGCAGGGGGGCGGAGACCTCCACCCGCTCCCCGGTGACGGGGTGGGCCAGCGTCAGGGCGCAGGAGTGCAGGGCGGGCCGGGGGATGAGCCCCGGGTCTTCCGTGCCATAGAGCCAGTCCCCCGCCAGGGGACAGCCCAGGTACGCCATATGGACCCGGAGCTGGTGGGTCCGTCCGGTCTCCGGCCGGAGGGCCAGGAGGGATACCCCCTCCCCCTTGGCCAGCACCTCATAGTGGGACACGGCGCCGGCCCCGTCAGGGCGGACCCTCCGGGCCACGGCGGAGGATTCGTCCCGCCCGATGGGCGCGTCCACTGTCCCCCGCTCCGGAGCGGGACAGCCCAGGCATACCGCCCGGTATTCCCGCCGGAACGCCTGCGTGTGCAGGGCCCGCCGGAGCAGGTCGTGGACGTAGCCGCTCTTGGCCACCACCATCAGCCCGGTGGTGCCCTTGTCCAGGCGGCTGACCGGGTGAAAGATGAAGTCCGCCCCCCGCGTCCAGGCCAGGGCCCCCGCCACCGTGGGGGTGCCGGGGAGGAAGTTGGAGGCGTGGGCCGTCATGCCCGCGGGCTTGTTCACGATAAGCAGGTGCTCGTCCTCCCAGGCCACCGGCAGGGGCCAGTTCCCCGGGACGGCGGCGGTTCTGGGCGGGCGGCGGTCCTCCGTCTCCACCGCCAGCACGTCCCCGGCCCGGAGCACGTGAGGCGTGTGGACGGGGACGCCGTTGACGAAGATGCACTCCCCCCCGTGAGCCAGCCGGGAGACGGCGTGGGAGGAAAAGTGGAGCTTGGCCCGGAGGATGTGCCGCACCGCGGCCCCGTCCTCCTCCGGCGGGATGATTCTTGTAATCACCGCCATCACTCCACCCTCTTCCGGTCCCTGGAGAGATCCAGCCGCACCAGGGTCCCCTGTCCGGGGCGGGAGGCGATGGAAATATCGTGGTTCAGCCGGTCCATCACCTGGCGGCAGAGGCAAAGCCCGATGCCGGTGGACTTTTTGTCCTCCCGCCCGTTGAAGCCGGTGAAGCCCTTCTCGAAGACCCGGGGCAGATCCTCCGGCTGGATGCCGATGCCGCTGTCGGCGATGACCAGGGTGTCCCCGTCGCCGTAGATGCGGACCCGGCCCCCCTCGGGGGTGTACTTCACGGCGTTGGACAGCAGCTGCTCGATGACGAAGGACAGCCACTTCTCGTCCGTCAGCACGGTCTTCCCGGTCTCCTGAAAATCCAGGGAGATCTTTTTCAGGATAAAGAGGCGGGCGTACTTCCGCACGGCCTGGCGCACCAGCGCGTCCAGGCCGCAGTCCCGGAATACATAGTCCGTGGACTCGCTGCCCAGGCGGAGGTATCCCAGGACCATCTCCACGTACTGCTCGATTTTCAAAAGCTCCCCCTCCAGCTCCGGGTGGGGCTCCTCCTGGAGGAGCAGCCCCATGGCGGCGATGGGGGTTTTGATCTGGTGGGCCCAGAGGGTGTAGTAGTCCGTCATGTCCTGGATCCTGTTCCGGTCTTCCAGGGCCAGGGCGGCCCGCTCGGAGGCCAGGGCCTGGCACAGGGCCTGGTAGTCCTCCTCCAGCAGTCCCCCGGGGGGCGGCAGGGGGAGGACCTTCTCCCGGACCTGGACCAGCAGCCGCTCCAGCTCCCGGTGCCGCCGGAGAAACTGGACGTAGCCCACGGCGAACAAGGCAAGCCCCAGGGAAAAGCACAACACGAAGGCATAGCCCACCGACTCCAGAGGCAGGCCGTAGAGGTAGAAGACGGCGGAGCAGATGCCCAGGCACCCCGCCAGGAGGAAGAGCAGCTTCCAGTGCCGCCGGAAATACGCGCCCAGGATTCTCATACGGTTTCATCCTCCACCAGGTAGCCCGCGCCCTTTTTCGTGCGGATAAAGTCCGGCAGTCCCGCCGCCTCCAGCTTCCGCCGGAGGCGGTTCACGTTGACGGAAAGGGTGTTCTCGTCCACGAAGCTGTCCGACTCCCACAGGGCGGTCATCATGGCGTCCCGGCTGACGATCCGGCCCTTTTTCTCCAGCAGGAGCTGGAGAAGCTTTCCCTCGTTCCTCGTCAGCTCCACTCTCCGGCCGTTGACGGTGACCGTCCCGTTGGCGGGGTTCAGCGCCGCGGCGCCGCAGGAGAGCAGGGCCGGGGCGGAGGCGAAGTCATAGGCCCGGCGCAGCATGGCCTGGACCTTGGCGGAGAGGACCTGAAGGTCGAAGGGCTTGGCCAGCAGGTCGTCCCCGCCCATCTGCATGGCCATGACCAGGTTCACGTTGTCCGCGGCGGAGGTCAGGAAGAGGATGGGGACCTGGGAGACCTTGCGGATCTCCCGGCACCAGTGGTAGCCGTTGAAGAAGGGCAGGGAGATGTCCAGCAGCACCAGCTGGGGGCCGAAGTCCAGGAATTCCGCCATTACGGCGTCGAACTTTTTGGCGCAGGCCACCTGATAGCCCCAGCTCTCCAGGTGCCGGGCCACCGCCCCTGCGATGACGCCGTCGTCCTCTGCGATAAAAATACGGTACAAGCCGGACGCCTCCGTTTCCATCTAAAATATGTCTTCCTGTAGTATAGCACAGGAGCCCCGGCAAGTCGAGGGGCGGGCTTGGATTTTATCGGGAACGCGGGCCCGGCGGGAAGGGATCTGCTCCAATACGCTTGCAATCCGCTTTCGAAAGCCGTATACTATCCCCAACAACAAACAAAGGAGAAATGTCCCATGAAATCCTGTCCCGAAAGAGCGGCGGCCCTGGCGCTGCTGCGCAAGTACAACACCGAGCCCTTCCACCTCCAGCACGCCCTGACGGTGGAGTCCGTCATGGGCTGGTACGCCCGGGACCTGGGCTATGGCGAAGAGGCGGATTTCTGGTCCGCCGTGGGCCTCCTCCACGACGTGGACTTTGAGAAGTGGCCCGAGGAGCACTGCAAAAAGGCCCCCGAGCTGCTGGCGGAGATCGGCTGCTCCGACGAGCTGGTCCGCGCCGTGTGCAGCCATGGCTTTGGCATCTGCTCCGACGTGGAGCCTGTCCACGAGATGGAAAAGGTCCTCTTCGCCGCCGACGAGCTGACGGGCCTCATCGGCGCGGCGGCCCGGATGCGGCCCAGCAAGTCCTGCTCCGACATGGAGGTGTCCTCCCTCAAGAAGAAGTTCAAGGACAAGAAGTTTGCCGCCGGGTGCTCCCGGGACGTTATCAAGGACGGCGCGGCGCGCCTTGGCTGGGAGCTGGAGACTCTGATGGACAAGACCCTCCAGGCCATGCGGGAGAGCGAGGCCCGGGTGGCGGAGGAAACGGCCTCCTTGAGCTGAATCCGTTTTGTACGCGAAAAGAGCGCCGGGACGCCGCCCCGGCGCTCTTATGTTCCCTCAACCGAGGACCTCCAGCTTCCCGTCCTCCCCGAATTTCACGGGGACAATCTCGTTCCGGGTCTTCTGGGCGATGTCGTCAATGCGCATTTTAGAGGGGTAGTCCGCGATGAGGCTCACCGCCACCCCCTGGCGTTTCGCCCGGCCCGTCCGGCCGATGCGGTGGACGTAGTCCTGGTTTTCATCCGGCACGTCGCAGTTAAACACGATGTCCACGTCGTCCACGTCGATGCCCCGGGCGGCCACGTCGGTGGAGACGAAGACCCGGAGCCTGCCCTCCCGGAAGAGGTTCATCACCTGCTCCCGCCGCCGCTGGGGGATGTCTCCGTGGATGCACTCCGCGTCGATGCCCCGCATTTGCAGGAACTTGCAGATGCGCTCCGTGGAGCCCTTGGTGTTGCAAAAGGCCATGCAGCGGTCGAAGCCCGTCTCCTCCAGGATTCTGGCGATGACGTCCGCCTTTTCGTTTTGGGCCACGTCCATGCGGAACTGCTTGATGTCCGGCTTGTTCTGCTCGTCCTCCCGGACGGTGATTTCCGCCGCGTCCCGCTGGTAGACCCAGGCGATGTCCATGACCTCCCGGGAGATGGTGGCGGAGAAGAGGCCCAGGTTCTTCCGCTTGTTCATCTTGTCCAGAAGCCGGGTCACGTCGTGGATGAAGCCCATGTCCAGCATCCGGTCCGCCTCGTCCAGCACCACGGTCCGGGCGCTGTCCACCCGGACGGTGCGGCGCTTCATGTGGTCGCTGAGCCGGCCGGGGGTGGCAACCACGATCTGGGGCCGCTTTTTCAGCGCGTCGATCTGCTTCCCGATGGGCTGCCCGCCGTAAAGGCAGACGCAGCGGACGCCGGGGCGGAAGGCGGAGATGTCCCGGAGTTCGTCGGTGATTTGAATGGCCAGCTCCCGGGTGGGGGCCAGGATGACCGCCTGGACGGCGTCGTCCTCCGGGTCTATGTGCTCAATAATGGGGATGCCGTAGGCAAAGGTTTTGCCGGTGCCGGTGGGGGCCTTGGCGATGACGTCCTGCCAGGCCATCATGGGCGGGATGCAGCCCGCCTGGACGGGGGTGGTGACCTCCAGCTCCCGCCGCTGGATGGCCCGCATGATCTCCGGGGACAGGCCCAGGCTGTCGAACCGGACGCCTTCTGTATATTCCATAAATATTTCCTCTTTTCACGTAGTGGGGGCGTATGATAAAATGGACGCGGGTCCATAGAAACAAGATAAAGGTATTATACAGAAAAAGAGGCCTCTTGTAAAGCGGTCAGGCCTTACAAGTCCGATGATTTTAGAGGATTTTAAAACTTTAATCAATTAAAATCTAGTGGATCCAACAAATTATACATGGAAACCCGAAGAAATTATAGTAAAATTGTGTGTTGTAAACCCAACAAGCCCCATTTTTTATGATAAATTAAAGTTGGAAGACAAACCGGGTAAAAGTCAATAGGGGGGGTGTCGAACGTGGATGATATGGAGTATGTACGTATTCTTCGTGATTTGCGCGAAGACGCCGACAAGACACAGTCACAGATCGCCGAGGTCCTGGGAACGTCCCAGACCATGTACGCACGCTATGAGCGGGGCGCCAACGAGCTGCCCATCCATCATTTAATCACGTTGAGCAAGTATTACGGCGTCAGTACCGATTATCTGCTGGGGCTCAGCAAGGAACGATGAAACACGGACAGGAAGGTCTCCTGTCCGTGTTTTTTACTCGGGAAGGGCATCTGCCGAAACCGCCCCTCAGTGGATTTCCTGATCCAAAGCGCGGAATGCCTCCGTATCGAAAAACTCTGTGATGCTCAATCCAAGGCCGTCCGTCAACTTTTTCAGTGTGATGATGCCAAGATTGTGGGTCTTACGGTTCAGGAAATTATTGACCGTGGATTGCGGGACCGCCGCCAATTCACACATGCGGTTAACCGTGATATCCCTCTCCCGGCACAAAGCAATGATTCGGGTCCGTACCATATCCGCAATCCCCATAATGGTTCCCCTTTCCGTTTTCTTCCACATTACCATTCCTAGAGAAAAAGAATTGTGGGAATACGGTTGACTTATAAACCGAATACGGTTATAATGTGGGAATACGGGTAAAAGGAGGACATATGAAACAGTATGAGATTCGACTAAATAGAGAAGTGGCAATTTTCTATGAAAGAATCGCTTTCCAAGCGGGGCGGGATGTAGAGAAAGAAATAAACAAGGAGGTCTGCCGCAAAACGGCAGACCTCCTTCTATATCACACGCAGGGACACATTACCTGAGGCAGACCCAGGCGGTACGGCGGTTTCCACAAGCGGGAAACTCCCAGTCCGCCCCGCGGACCGTCCCCTTTGCGAAGGGAGCCGGCCCTGTTCCGCTCACAGCCTCGTCACAACGGGAATGACCATGGGGCTGCGCTTTGTCGTTTTGAACAGGTAGCTGCTGACGGCGGACTTCACCACGCCCCGGAGCTCCCCGTCGTCCCGCCCGCGCTTGCGGGTGACGGACTCCGCCGCGTCCATGGCGATGCCCTGAAGCTCCTTCATCAAATCCCCGGACTCCTTCACGTAGATGAAGCCCCGGGTGACGATCTCCGGCGGGCTCAGCAGGCCGCCGTCGTGGCTGGAGGTGGGCAGGACCACGACGACCATGCCGTCCTCGGCCAGGCGCTTGCGGTCCCGCATGACCACGGCGCCCACGTCGCCCACGCCGGAGCCGTCCACGTAGACCTCCCCGGCGGGCACCGCGCCGCCGGCTTTCAGCGTCTTGGCCGTCAGCTCAATGACGCTTCCGTTTTCCGCGATGGCGATGTGGTTCCGGTCCAGGCCCATCTGCTGGGCCACCTGGCTGTGGATCTGGAGCATCCGCTGCTCGCCGTGGAGGGGGATGAAGAACCGGGGCCGGGTGAGGGCGTGGATGATCTTCAGCTCCTCCTGGCAGGCGTGGCCGGAGACGTGGAGCATGTCGGCCTTGTCATAGACCACATGGACGCCCTTGCGGAACAGCTCGTTGATGACCCGGCTCACCGTCACCTCGTTGCCGGGGATGGCGGAGGCGGAGATGATCACCTTGTCCCCGGGGCCGACTTCCACCTGCTTGTGGGTGGAGAAGGCCATGCGGTACAGGGCGCTCATCTCCTCGCCCTGGGAGCCGGTGGTGACAATGACCTGTTTGTTTTTCGGCAGGCTCTTGATTTTATTGATGTCCACCAGGGTGTTCTTGGGCACCTTCATATAGCCCAGCTCTGTGGACACCCGCATGATGTTCTCCATGGACCGGCCCGTGACGGCCACCTTCCGCCCGTGGGCGGCGGCGGCGTCCAGCACCTGCTGGACGCGGTGGACGTTGGAGGCGAAGGTGGTGACGATGATCCGCTCCTCGCAGCCCTGGAACTGGCGCATGAAGGTCTGGCCCACGGCCCGTTCGCTGAGGGTGTAGCCCGGGCGCTCTACGTTGGTGGAGTCGGCGCAGAGGGCCAGGACCCCTTCCTTGCCCAGCTCGCCCAGCCGGGCCAGGTCGATGACCTCCCCGTCGATGGGGGTGGAATCGATTTTAAAGTCTCCCGTGTGGACCACGGTGCCCATATGGGTGTGGATGGCGAAGGCCACGGAGTCGGCGATGGAGTGGTTCACATGGATGAACTCCACGGTGAATTTCCCCGCCCGGACGGACTTGCCCGGCTCCACGGTGATGAGCTTGGTGCTCTTGACCAGGCCGTGCTCCTCCAGCTTCAGCTGGATGAGGCCCGCGGTAAACCGGGTGCAGTAGATGGGCATGTTTACCTGCTTGAGGACGTAGGGAATGGCCCCCACATGATCCTCGTGGCCGTGGGTGATGAACAGGCCCCGGATGCGGGCGCGGTTTTTGATGAGGTAGGTCACGTCGGGGATGATGCAGTCGATGCCGTACATGTCGTCCCCGGGGAAGGCCATACCGCAGTCTACCACGATGATTTCCCCGCCGTACTCATAGGCGGTCATGTTTTTGCCGATTTCATTCAGGCCGCCCAGAGGGATAATTTTCAGTTTTTCTGCCATAGATTGTAGAACTCCTTACCAATATAAAAAGATGTACCGCGGTCCTGTATCCGGCGTCTGGGCACAGCAAAGAAGAGACGCCCTCTGTCCGCCCGGCCCCGTTACGCCGGCGGAGGTTTGGCAGCGTCCTGTCGCAACCGAATATGAAAGCCGCTTTGAGCTTGAAAAGCCCTATATTATTTGACCAGCCGGGAAGCGCGTCCCGCCCTGGAAAAATACCGATATCAGCGCCGGGGACCCGCCCCGGCGGAACCGCCCCGGGCGCCCTGAACGGGCCGCCGGAACGTCAACTCGATATAGTATAGCACAGGAAAACCCGTTTGTATACAAAAACTTTTCGAAATCCGCCGGAAGATTGACGGCTCCTGGAAAATATGCTATCATATTCTCCAAATGCCGCGCTCAGATTCCGCCGCCGCCGGCGGAGGGGCGGAGCTTACAGGGGAGGTGCGTTTATGGGCGTCCACGACGGGCACCGGGACCGGATGCGGAAGCGCTTTTTGAAAAATGAGCTGAACGGCTTCGCGGACCACGAGGCCCTGGAGCTGCTGCTCTATTACGCCATCCCCAGAGGGGATGTGAATCCCTTGGCGCATGCCCTGATGGACCGGTTTGGAAGCCTTTCCGGCGTGTTCTCCGCGCCTGTGGAGCTGCTGGCCCAGGTGAAGGGCGTTGGAACGCAGACGGCGGTGCTGCTGCGCCTGGTTCCCCAAATCGCCCAGAGGGCCCGCCTGACGGACCTGGAGCGGGAGCTGGCGCTGAACACCCGGGCTCGGGTGGGGCAATATCTTCTGGAGCTTTTCTCCCGGGAGCGGAACGAGGCGGTGTATGAGATCTGCCTGGACGGAAAGGGAAAGCTGCTGGCCTGCCGCCGCCTGGGGGAGGGCAGCGCCTCGGCGGTGAACCTGGACATCCGCCAGATTGTGCAGAACGCCATCACCTTCTGCGCCAGCTCCGTCATTCTGGCCCACAACCACCCCAGCGGCGTGGCCCTGCCCTCCCAGGCGGACCAGGGGGCCACCCTTCGGGCCAAGGCGGCGCTGGAGTCTATAGACGTGCGGCTGGAGGATCACATCATCGTGGCGGACGGTGAGTATGTGTCCTTCTCCGAGTCGGGCTACTTGGGGTAAGCGGGTCCTGCTTTTGAAAAATATATCGAACAAACGTTGTAATCCGGCGGGCTTTGTGGTAAGATAACATCCGATCGCTTCACTGAAATCCCACCGGCAGGAGGTCCTCATGCCAAAGTTTCAAGTCGTATCCGAATACCAGCCCTCCGGCGACCAGCCGGAGGCCGTCGCCGCCCTGGCGGCGGGCATCGAGAGCGGGCTGAAGGAGCAGGTCCTCCTGGGCGTCACCGGCTCCGGCAAGACCTTCACCATGGCCAAGGTGATCGAGGCCGTCCAGCGGCCCACCTTGGTGCTGGCCCACAACAAGACCCTGGCGGCCCAGCTCTGCGCGGAGTTCAAGGAGTTTTTCCCGAACAACGCCGTGGAGTACTTTGTGTCCTACTACGATTACTACCAGCCGGAGGCCTATATTCCCCACACGGACACCTATATCGCCAAGGACGCCTCCACCAACGACGAGATTGACCGCCTCCGCCTCTCCGCCACCTGCGCCCTGCTGGAGCGGCGGGACGTCATCGTGGTTTCCTCCGTCTCCTGCATCTACGGCTTGGGGGAGCCCGATGACTTCGCCAAGATGGTGGTCTCCCTCCGGGCGGGGGCGGAATGGGACCGGGACGAGCTCCTCCGGCGGCTGGTGGAGATCCGCTATGAGCGAAACGACATCGCCTTTGAGCGGAACATGTTCCGGGTCCGGGGGGACACGGTGGAGATTTACCCCGCCTATTACAAGGACAAGGCCATCCGGGTGGAGTTCTTCGGGGACGAGATCGAGCGGGTCAGCGAGTTCAACCCCATCACCGGCTCTGTGAACCGGGTGCTGAACCACATTGCCATCTACCCCGCCAGCCACTATGTCACCACCAAGGACAAGATGGATCGGGCCATCGGGGAAATCCGCCGGGAGATGGAGGAGCAGGTCCAGGCCTTTACGGAGAACAACCAGCTGGTGGAGGCCCAGCGCATCCGCCAGCGGACGGAATACGACATGGAGATGATGGCGGAGCTGGGGTATTGCTCCGGCATTGAGAACTACTCCCGCATCATCTCCGAGCGGCCCCAGGGCTCCGCCCCCATGACGCTGCTGGACTTCTTCCCCGACGACTTCGTGCTGTTTGTGGACGAGAGCCACGTCACGCTGCCCCAGGTCCGGGCCATGTACAACGGGGACCACGCCCGGAAGGACTCCCTGGTGAAATACGGCTTCCGCCTCCCCTGCGCCTATGACAACCGGCCGTTGAAGTTCGAGGAGTTCGAGGGCCGCATTGGACAGGCTGTCTTTGTCTCCGCCACCCCCGGCCCCTATGAGCGGGGGCGGGCGGACCAGGTGGTGGAGCAGGTGATCCGCCCCACGGGACTGCTGGACCCCCAGGTGGAGGTCCGGCCCGTCACCGGGCAGATCGACGATTTGATGGAGGAGATCAGCGCTCGGGCGGCCAGGGACGAGCGGGTGTTGGTGACCACGCTGACGAAAAAAATGGCGGAGGACCTGACGGAGTATTTCAAAAACGCCGGCATCAAGGTCCGCTATATGCACTCCGATGTGGAGACCATCGAGCGGATGGAGATCATCCGGGATCTGCGGCTGGGGAAGTTCGACGTGCTCATCGGCATCAACCTTCTGCGGGAGGGGTTGGACCTTCCCGAGGTCAGCCTGGTCGCCGTGCTGGACGCGGACAAGGAGGGCTTCCTCCGGTCCGAGACGTCCCTGATTCAGACCATCGGCCGGGCGGCCCGGAACGCGGAGGGCCTGGTTATCCTCTACGCGGATACCATCACCCCCTCCATGCGGGCGGCCATGGACGAGACGGAGCGCCGCCGGGGGATTCAGGACCGCTTCAACCAGGAGCACGGCATCGTCCCCAAGACCATCATCAAGGGGGTCCGGGAGGTGCTGGAAATCTCCACCACCGCCGAGGACGAGACCACCCGGGCCCGCCACCACCGCAAGCTGACGAAGCAGGAGCGGGACGCGGAGATCAAGCGACTGGAAAAGGAAATGAAGGAAGCCAGCAAGATGCTGGAATTCGAATACGCCGCGGTTCTGCGGGACCGGATTATCGAATTGCGGGGGGAGAAATAAGCGGGCAAGGAGCGAAATATGGACGGCAGGGTATTGGTTTGCTGCAAAAGCGTAACCGGCTTCACCCGGCGGTACGCCGGGGTGATTGCCCGCGAGGCAGGCGGCACGCTGATGGATTGGAAGGATGTCTCCGCGAAAACGGCGGCTCCCTATGAAACCATGGTATTTGGCGGAAGATTTCGCGCCGGGACGGTGGACGGGCTGAAGCGGGCAAAAGCGATCGCGCGGTCAAGCGGGGCGGCGCTGATGGTCTTTGCCACAGGCGCGATGCCCGCCGGGGCGGCGGAGATGGTGCTGCGGCAGACCTGGGAGAAAAATTTCACGGCGGACGAGCTGGACCGGATTCCCCATTTTTATATGCCGGGAGGGCTGTGCTACGAAAAGATGCCGCTGTTGGACCGGGCGCTGATGAAAACCTTTGCCGCCGTGATGAAGCGGCGTCTTAAGGGAAAAGAGGAACTGTCGGAGCAGGACCGGGAATTCGTTCGTATGATTTCCACGTCCTATGATCTCTTCTCCGAGGATTTCGCCAACCCCTTGATCGCCCTGTTGAAAAAGACGGAGGATGGGAAATGAAATACGATTGGCTGGACGAATACCTTCTGTCCCTCCCTGGGGCGGAGAAGGACTATAAGCCCGAATGGGCCTGGTTCCGGTATAGGATCCGGGGCAAGCTCTTTGCCGCCGTCTGCTCCCCCAGCGGGATGAAGGACGAGGCGTACAACGGGCACGACCTGGTGAACCTGAAATGCGAGCCCGCCCGGAGCGAAATTCTCCGGGCGGCCCACCCCGAAATCCTGCCGGGGTTCTACTGCGACAAGCGCAGCTGGATCGCCTGCCTTTTGGACGGGGGCCTGCCGGATGAAACCCTCCGGGAGCTCTGCGCGGAGTCCCACGGGCTGGTTTTGAAGAAGCTGCCCAAGTATGTGCAGCGGGAGATTTTGGGAGAATAGATGGAGACGCAAAAAAGAGCCCCGGCCAGCGCCGCAATCCTGGCGGCGGCGGCTCTGTGGGGCATGATCGGATTATGGAACCGGACGCTGATGGCGGCGGGCCTTTCGCCTCTTTCCATCGTTGTGGTGCGGAACCTGGGGGGAATGCTTCTCCTGGCGGCGTTCTTCGCCGTGAAGGACCGGAGCGTCTTCCGGGTGGAGCGGAGGCACCTCAAATATTTTCTCGGCACCGGCGTGGTCAGCGTGGTGTTTTTCACCGTGTGCTACTTCTCCTGCCAGAAGCTCTGCTCCCTGGCGGCGGCCTCCATTTTGCTCTACACCGCCCCCTCCTTCGTGGTGATTCTGTCCGCCGTTTTGTGGAAGGAGCCGGTGACCGGGAAAAAGCTCCTGGCCCTGGGCCTGACCCTGCTGGGCTGCGCGTGCGTCTGCGGCGTGTTCAGCGGCGGGCTGTCCGTCACGATCCCCGGCGTCCTCCTGGGCCTGGGGTCCGGGTTCTTCTACGCGCTGTACAGCATTTTCGGCCGCTACGCCCTGGCCCACTACCCGCCCCTGACGGTGACGGTCTGGACCTTCCTCTTCGCGGGCCCCGCCTCCCTAGTCCTGATCCGCCCGGCGGAGCTGGCGGGGACTTTCGGCGGCAACCCCGGCCTCTGGGGGACGGCCCTGGCTCTGGCGGTGTTCTCCACCGCCATACCCTACCTTCTTTATACCTGGGGCCTTGCCCGGACAGAACCGGGGAAAGCCTCCATCCTGGCCAGCCTGGAGCCGGTGGCGGCCACCCTGACGGGCGTGCTGGCCTTTGGCGAGACCCTGGGGCCGCTGACGGCCCTGGGGATTCTCTGCGTCCTGGCGGGCGTGATCATTTTGAGGTGAACCATGGCAAAGAAAAAGGACGAGAAAACCAATGTAATGCGCATCCTGGACCAGAAAAAGATCCCCTATATCCCCCATTTCTATGAGGAGGAAGAGGGCCCGGAGGGCACCCGGGACTATGGCGTCCATGTGGCCCAGGCCCTGGGGCAGGACCCCAAGCGGGCCTTTAAGACCCTGGTGGCAAAGGGGGCCTCCGGAGCCTACCACGTCTTTGACATCCCCGCAACCGACAGCCTGGACCTGAAAAAAGCGGCGAAGGCGGCGGGGGAGAAATCCATCGACCTTCTGCCGGTGAAGGATATCACCGCCGTAACGGGGTACATCCGGGGCGGATGCAGCCCGGTGGGCATGAAGAAGCAGTATCCCACCATTTTCCACCAGACGGCCCTGGAGTTTGAAACCATCTACGTGTCCGCCGGGAAGATCGGCGCCCAGGTGGAGGTGGAGCCTCGGGCGCTGTTAGGCCTTCTCCGGGCGGAAACGGCGGATATCATTATTTAAAAAGGAAAGGCCCAGATGGAGACCGGCGGCGAAGGCGGCGGCGGACCATTGATAATAGTAGTGACTGACCTGATCGTAAATGTGGATTCGGCGGCGTTCCTCAATCGGGAGGGCGTTCAAAAGGTCGACCAGTTCCCCATGGGGAAAATTGTTCAGCTCTTTCAGAACGGACTCGCCATAGGTGTCGAAAAGTCTTTGAATGGTTGGGTCCATAATCATCACCACACGAATTATTATAATGTCATTATACCTCTTTAAAATTCGTATGTCAAGGAGTTTCTATGAATACTTTGGAAATTTTCGGCGTACGGCTAAAGGCTTTACGGAAAGAACGGCGAATATATCAGCGGGAAATGGGAGAATTGCTTGGAGTTACACTCCGCCACTATCAGAAAATTGAGTATGGAGAAATCAACATTTCTGCCTTGACATTATGCACCCTGGCGGATTATTTTGGAGTGAGTACCGATTATCTGCTGGGGCGGTCTGAGGAGAGATAGGGGGAAACCTGGGGGAGGGCGGACACACAGGTCCGCCCCTACAGGGTGTCCTATCGGGAGAAGGATGGGCCCGGAAGGAATGGCCTACCGGGAGAAGGGCAGTTCCTGGAGAATGGCCTGACCAGGGGGTCAGGCCCCACAAAGAGAGTTTTCCGGTCTACCGGAATATTTCCATTATGGAAATGGTCTACCGATAGAAGGGTGGGTCCCACAGTGTCCTATTGAGAGAAAGGTAGTCCCGGAAAAGGCGGACATCCACCCTCTACCACCAGATTAGCGGCAGCGAAAAGAGGAGGGAGTCCATTCGATAACCACCAAAACCCCCGCTCAGACTACGCCGCGGGCAGAAGGCATGCGTACCCGGAGGAAGCACCTCTTGCGCGACCCCCGTCCCACGTCCCCCCGCAGGGGCGATCCTTCTTTTTCTCTTTTGGACCGTGCACGGCCCGTTTTCTCTTTTTCTTCTGGAAGAAAAAGAGAAAATGGGGGGTGCAATGAACCAGCCATCGCTGGTATCCAATTCGCCCCGCCCGCAAGGGCGAGAACAACCCTCCCCCTGGCAGGGGGAAAAACAAGGAGCCCCCTTATGCAAGATAAAATCATCGTAAAAGGCGCCCGCGCCAACAATCTCAAGAACATCGACGTGACCATCCCAAGGGACAAGCTGGTGGTCATGACGGGCCTCAGCGGCAGCGGCAAATCCTCCCTGGCCTTCGACACCATCTACGCCGAGGGCCAGCGGCGCTATGTGGAATCCCTGTCCTCCTATGCCCGGATGTTCCTGGGCCAGATGGAAAAGCCGGACGTGGACTACATCGAGGGCCTGAGCCCCGCCATCTCCATCGACCAGAAAACCACCTCGAAAAACCCCCGGTCCACCGTGGGCACCGTCACCGAGGTCTATGACTACCTCCGCCTCCTCTGGGCCCGGGTGGGCACCCCCCACTGCCCCAAGTGCGGCAAGGTGATCCGCCAGCAGACCATCGACCAGATCATTGACCAGGTGCTCTCCCTCCCCGAGGGGACCCGCATCCAGGTGATGGCCCCCGTCATCCGGGGCAAAAAGGGCGAGCACGCCAAGGTCTTCGAGGACGCCAAGCGCTCCGGCTACGTCCGGGTCCGGGCCGACGGGAACCTCTATGAGCTGGACGAGGAGATCAAGCTGGAAAAAAATAAAAAGCATAACATCGAGGTCATCATCGACCGCCTCATTATCCGCCCCGACATCCAGCAGAGATTGACGGACAGCGTGGAAACCGCCTCCGCCCTCTCCGGCGGGCTGGTGGTGGTGAACCTCCTGCGGGAGGAACAGGACCTGATGTTCTCCCAGAACTACGCCTGTGAGGACTGCGGCGTCTCCATCGAGGAGCTGACCCCCCGGATGTTCTCCTTTAACAACCCCTTCGGGGCCTGCCCCACCTGTACGGGCCTGGGCAGCCAGTTGAAGGTGGACGTGTCCCTGGTGGTCCCGGAGCCGAAAAAGTCCATTCTGGAGGGGGCCATCCAGGCCAGCGGCTGGGGAAATATCCGCTCCGACGGCATCTCCCGGATGTACTTCGACGCGTTGTCAAAAAAATACCGCTTCTCCCTGGAGGAGCCCTGGGAAACCCTGTCCGATGAGGCCAAGGACATCATCCTCTACGGCACCAAGGGGGAGAAGCTGGAGCTCCACTATGACCAGCCCCGGGGAAAGGGCGTGCTGTACCAGCCCTTCGAGGGCATCTGCAACAACGTGGAGCGCCGCTATCAGGAGACTCAGAGCGACGCCAGCAAGCGGGAGCTGGAGGAGCTGATGACCGAGTGCCCCTGCCCCGCCTGCAAGGGCCGGAGGCTGAAAAAGGAGTCCCTGGCGGTCACCGTGGGAGAAAAGGACATCGACGCCCTGACCCGTTTGTCCGTGGTGGACGAATTGGCCTGGGTGGAGCAGCTGGAGCTGACGGAGCAGCAGCATTTGATCGCCGATCGGATCTTGAAGGAAATCAAGTCCCGCCTGGGCTTCCTCCAATCCGTGGGCCTGGGCTACCTGACGCTGAGCCGGGCCGCCGGGACCCTCTCCGGCGGCGAGAGCCAGCGCATCCGCCTGGCAACCCAGATCGGCTCCAGCCTCATGGGGGTGCTGTATATCCTGGACGAGCCCTCCATCGGCCTCCACCAGCGGGACAACGACAAGCTGCTGGCGACCCTGCGGAACCTCCAGAGCCTGGGAAACACCCTCCTGGTGGTGGAGCACGACGAGGACACCATGCGGGAGGCGGACTACCTCATCGACATCGGCCCCGGCGCGGGCGTCCACGGCGGGCAGGTGGTGGCGGCGGGCACGCCGGAGGAGGTCATGGCCAACCCGGATTCCCTGACGGGCCAATACCTCTCCGGGAAGAAACGGGTGCCCATTCCAGATGTCCGCCGTCCCGGAAACGGGAAATTCCTCCATGTCCGGGGGGCGGAGGAGAACAACCTCCGCAAGGTGGACGTGGACTTCCCCCTGGGGACCTTCACGGTGGTCACCGGCGTGTCCGGCAGCGGCAAGTCCTCTCTTGTCAACGAGGTGCTGTTCAAGCGCCTGGGAGCGGAGCTGATGCGCATGAAGGTCCACCCGGGCAAGTGCGCGGGCATCGACGGCCTGGAGCATCTGGACAAGGTGGTCAGCATCGACCAAAGCCCCATTGGCCGGACGCCCCGGTCCAACCCCGCCACCTATACGAACCTCTTCAACGACATCCGGGACCTCTACGCCTCCACCCAGGAGGCCAAGAGCCGGGGCTACGGCCCGGGCCGGTTCAGCTTCAACGTCCGGGGAGGACGCTGCGAGGCCTGCTCCGGTGACGGCGTGCTGAAAATCGAGATGCACTTCCTGCCGGACATCTTCGTCCCCTGCGAGGTGTGCAAGGGCCGCCGGTACAATCGGGAGACCCTGGAGGTCCATTATAAGGGGAAAAATATCTCCGAGGTGCTGGGCATGACGGTGGACGAGGCGCTGGAGTTCTTCGCCCCCCTGCCGAAGCTCCGCAACCGCCTCCAGACCCTCCAGGACGTGGGCCTGGGGTACGTGAAGCTGGGCCAGCCCTCCACGGAGCTCTCCGGCGGCGAGGCCCAGCGGGTAAAGCTGGCCACGGAGCTTTCCAAGCAGGCCACCGGAAAAACCATCTATATTCTGGACGAGCCCACCACGGGCCTTCACACCGACGATGTGCGCAAGCTCCTGGAGGTCCTCCAGCGGCTGGTGGACAGCGGAAACACGGTGGTGGTCATCGAGCACAACCTGGACGTTATCAAGTCCGCCGACTGGATCATCGATCTGGGCCCCGAGGGGGGCGACGGCGGGGGAAACATCGTCTGCACCGGCACGCCGGAGAGTGTGGCCGCCTGTAAGGAATCGTATACCGGGCAGTATCTCAAAAAGGTCCTGGTGCGGTAAAAAAAGCCGGACCACGGTTATAAAAACACTTTTAAAAAGTAATATTGCTCAAAGAAAGTTGAGGATCACCTATGAACATTCAAAAAACCGCCATGATCACCGTCTGCGGACGGCCCAACGTGGGCAAGTCCAGCCTGACCAACGCCCTGGTGGGGGAGAAAATCGCCATCGTCTCCAACAAGGCCCAGACCACCCGGAACCGCATCTACGGCGTGGTCAACCGGGAGGACACCCAGTTCATCCTCCTGGACACCCCGGGCCTCCACCGGCCCAAGTCCGCCCTGGGGGACTACATGGTCAAGGTCGTCACCGCCAGCCTCTCCGACGTGGACTGCGCCCTGCTCCTGGTGGAGCCCATCCCCCATGTGGGCGGGCCGGAAAAGGCCCTCATCGACCGGGTGCGGGAGGAAGGACTCCACTGCATCCTGGCCGTCAACAAAATCGACACCGTGGAGCCCGCGGAGCTCCTCCCCGTCATCGCCGCCTACAGCGAGGCCTGGGACGGCTTCGACGCCATCATCCCCATTTCCGCCCGCACCGGCGATGGCCTGGAGGAGCTGATGGCGGAGCTGGGGAAATACGCCCAGGAGGGGCCCCAGCTCTTCCCCGACGGGCAGACCTCCGACCAGCCGGAGCGGCAGGTCATGGGAGAGCTGCTCCGGGAGAAGCTGCTCCTCTGCCTGGACAAGGAGATCCCCCACGGCACCGCCGTGGAAATCACGAAATTTTCCGAACGGGACTCCGGCGTTGTGGACGTGGGGGCCACCATCTACTGCGAAAAGGCCAGCCACAAGGGCATTATCATTGGAAAGCAGGGGGCCATGCTGAAAAAAATCAGCTCTCTGGCCCGGCACGACATGGAGAAATTCATGGGCACCCAGATTTACCTGGAAACCTGGGTGAAGGTCAAGGAGAACTGGCGGGACAACGTGAACTACGTCCGCAGCCTGGGCTACCGGGAGGACTAAAATTTTCATTCCAGATTGACCGGAACTTTCCACGTATCCTTTTCGACAGCAATCGCAGACTATTCCCAAAAGGAGGCCTGCGACATGGACCATATGGAACCCGCGCCCCTCTGGGAGCTGTTCTGCCTCACCGGCGAGCCCCTGGCCTATATGCTCTATCGGTCGGCGGAGGGCGAAACCGATAACTTTTTGTCATAAACGGAGAGATGATTCCTCTCCGTACATAAAGGAGGGAGGCCGCCGTGGCGGGAACGCCCTATGCCGTGGACCGCGGCGTGGTCCTGCGGGAGACGGAGACCAAGGAGACGGATAAAATCCTGACCCTCCTGACCTGGGAGGCGGGGAAAATCGGGGTCATCGCCCGGGGGGCCCGGCGGAAAAACTGCAAATTTGCCGCCGCCGCCCAGCCCCTGGCCTACGCCGAGTGGACCCTGTACCAGCGCAAGGACTGGCACTACGCCAGCGACGCGTCCACCCTGGATTTGTTTGACGGCCTCCGGGGCGACCTGACGGCCCTGGCCCTGGGCTGCTACATGGCGGAGCTGACGGAGGCCGTCTGCCCGGAGGCCGTGCCCGCCCCGGAGCTGCTGCGGCACCTCCTCAACGGGCTGTATGCCCTTTCCGCTTTACACAAGCCCCCCGCCCTGGTGAAGCCCGCCTTTGAGCTGCGGCTTCTGTGCCTTGCGGGCTATGAGCCCCTGGCGGACGCCTGCGCCCTCTGCGGAAGGGAAGACCCGGCGGAGCCGGTGCTGGACACGGTCCAGGGGGTGCTCCGCTGCCGGGACTGCGGCGGGGGAGGCGGGCGGCCTCTTTGCCGGGACTCCCTGGCGGCCCTGCGGCATATCGTCTATGGGGACCCCAAGCGGCTGTATTCCTTCCGCCTGGGGGAGGAGGCCCTGGGCCGCCTGACGGCGGCGGCGGAAGCCTTCCTCTACGCTCAGCTGGAGCGGGGCTTCGGAACGCTGGACTTTTACAAAAGCATGATATGAGACGGATTCCTTCCGGCCCCGCTGCCCTGGAGCGGGGAGCTTTGCGCCGGAAGGGAGCGAAAGCGGATTCCCTTGACAGGAGGAATTTCTATGAGCGAGCTGTTTGAAAAATCCCTCCGCACCCTGGAGCTGCCCCGGGTGCTGCAACTGCTGTCCGGCGCGGCCGTCAGCGCCGAGGCCAAGGAGCGGGCTCTCCGGGTCTCCCCGGAGACGGAAGTGGAGGAGGTCCTGCGCCTCCTGGACCAGACCGACGCCGCCCGGCAGATGATCGGCCGGCGGGGGGCCCCCTCCTTCTCCGGCGTGAAGCCGGTGGGAGAGGCCCTGGACCGGGCGGACCGGGGGGGCAGCCTGAACACCCGGGAGCTGCTGCGGATCGCGGACCTGCTCACCGCCGCCCGGCGGGCCAAGGAGTACTTTAATGACGACGCGGCGGAAAAAACCGCCATCGACCACCTGTTTCTCTCCCTCCACGGCAACCGCTTCCTGGAGGACAAGATCAAGCGCTGCATTCCCGACGAGGACACCATCGCCGACGCGGCTTCCCCGGAGCTGGCGGACATCCGCCGCCACATGCGGGCCGCCCAGGCCAAAAGCCGCCAGATTCTCCAGCGGATCATCTCCTCCCCCAGCTACGCCAAGGTGCTTCAGGAGACCATCATCACCCAGCGGGACGGGCGTTTCGTGGTGCCCGTGAAGGCGGAGCAGAAGGGGAACCTCCCCGGCCTGGTTCACGACATCTCCTCTTCCGGAGCCACGGTATTCGTGGAGCCCATGGGGGTGGTCCAGGCCAACAACGAGTACGTGGAGCTGGAGGCCAAGGAGCAGAAGGAGATTGAGCGCATCCTGGCGGAGCTCTCCGCCGAGGCCGCCGCCCACCGGGAGGATATCCAGTGGGATTATGACACCCTGGTCCACCTGGATTTGATCTTTGCCCGGGGAGAGCTCAGCTATAAGATGGACGGCGTGCGGCCGGAGATTCGCCGGGACGGGGCCATTCACCTGCGGAAGGCCCGGCACCCCCTGCTGGACCCCAAGACGGCGGTACCCATCGATTTAGAGCTGGGGGAGGCCTTTGACACCCTGGTGATCACCGGCCCCAACACCGGCGGCAAGACCGTGTCCCTGAAAACCCTGGGCCTCTTGACCCTCATGACCCAGTGCGGCCTCCACATTCCGGCGGCGGACCGCAGCGCCGTGGCGGTCTACGACCGGGTGCTGGCGGACATTGGCGACGAGCAGAGCATTGAGCAGAGCCTGTCCACCTTCTCCGCCCACATGACCAACATCGTGGGGATTCTAAAGGAGGCGGACGGGAAGAGCCTCATCCTCTTCGACGAGCTGGGGGCGGGCACGGACCCGGTGGAGGGCGCGGCCCTGGCCATCGCCGTTATCCAGCACGTCCGCTCCGCCGGGGCGAAAATCGCCGCTACCACCCACTACGCGGAGCTGAAAACCTTTGCCATGACCACCGCCGGGGTGGAGAACGCCTCCTGCGAGTTCAACGTGGAAACCCTGAGCCCCACCTACCGGCTCCTCATCGGCATCCCCGGCAAGTCCAACGCCTTCGCCATCTCCCGGCGGCTGGGGCTTCCCGAGGAGGTCATTGAAGCCGCCCAGACCCAAATGAGCGGGGACAGCGTCCGGTTTGAGGACGTGCTGACCCAGCTGGAGGCCAAGCGCCAGGCCCTGGAAAAGCGGGACGCGGAGTCGGACCGCCTCTTCCGCCAGCGGGAGGAGGATGCCCGCAAGGCCCGGGAATTCCGGGAGCAGATGGAGCGGGCCAAGGAAAACGCCCGGAGCCGGGGCGAGGCGGAGGCCAAGCGCATCCTCCGGGACGCGAAAGCGGCGGCGGACCAGACGTTCAATGAGCTGGCGGAGCTCCGGCGGCGGCAGGCCGCGGCGGATTCCGCCCAGAACATCAACGACGCCCAGGCCGCCATCCGGGCGGGGCTCCACCAGGCGGAGGACCGCCTCCGCTTGGAGAAGGACCGCCCCGAGCCCATCCCCAAGCCCAGCCGCCCCATTCAAAAGGGCGACCTGGTGGAGTTCCCCGGCGTGCGCCAGCCCGCCGAGGTGATTTCCGTGGGGAAGGACGGCACCCTGCAATTGAAGGCGGGGGTGCTGAAAATGAAAGCCAAGGCGGAGGAGGTCCGGCTGATCGAGGACGACGAGCGCGCCGCCCGGAAGCCCAAGACCCCCGTCCGCTCCGGGGGGACCCGGACCCTCCGGGCCGCCGCCAGCCGGGAGCTGGACATCCGGGGGATGGAAACTCTGGAGGCGGAGAGCGTGGTGGAGGGCTTCCTGTCCGCCGCCGTCATGGGCAAGCTGGAAACCGTCACCATCATCCACGGCAAGGGCACCGGGGCCCTCCGCAAGGCCGTCCACGACATCCTCCGCCGGAGCAAGGCGGTGAAGAGCTTCCGCCTGGGGGTCTATGGCGAGGGTGAGAGCGGGGTTACGGTGGTGATGATGAAGTGAGTTTCATAAAGTAGCTATATAATCAAAAAGTCTGCAAGGGTCCGCCTGAAATAGGTGGACCCTTGAAAAACATTCCGTCACATTGTTGCAAAGTCAACCAATATTTGCTATACTGTTTCTACAATATCACAATAGAGGTGGTTGTTATGCAAAAATTGGAAAAACAATTTCATATTGCCTGTACCGCCGGCGACATCGGCCGCTACTGCATTCTCCCCGGCGATCCCGGCCGGGTCCCCGCCATTGCCGCCTACTTTGACGACGCGAAGCAGGTGGCCTATAACCGGGAGTACAACGTCTGGACCGGCACGCTGCTGGGGGAGAAGGTGACGGCCTGCTCCACCGGCATCGGCGGGCCCTCCGCCTCCATCGCCATGGAGGAGCTCCACAAGTGCGGCGCGGACACCTTCATCCGCACGGGCACCTGCGGCGGCATCGACGTAAACGTCCAGTCCGGGGACATCGTGGTGGCCACCGGCGCCGTCCGGTTTGAGCACACCAGCCTGGAATACGCCCCCTTGGAGTTCCCCGCCGTGGCGGACTTCGGCATCGTGGACTGCCTGGTTCGGGCCACTAAGGCCCTGGGCTATCCTCTCCACACCGGCATCGTCCAGTGCAAGGACAGCTTCTACGGCCAGCACGACCCCGCTGCCTCCCCGGTGTACTACGAGCTCCAGCAGAAGTGGGAGAGCTGGAAGCGCCTGGGGGTGAAGGCCAGCGAGATGGAAAGCGCCGCGCTCTTCGTGGTGGCCGCCGCCCTGGGCTGCCGCTGCGGCAGCTGCTTCCATGTGGTCTGGAACCAGGAGCGGGAGGCCGCGGGCCTGGACCAGAAGATGAGCGAGGACACCTCTACCTCCGTCCGGGTGGCGGTGGAGGCCCTGAAGCTCCAGATCGAGGCGGACCGGGCCGCGAAAAAGTAAGAAGAGCCTCTTACATTTCCCAAAATCCGGCCGATATTCCGAAAAGAAGGGAATCGAGGCAGGGGCGTTTCCATTGAACGGATTCAAAGACGGGGCGCTCAAAACCCAATGAATCTGTGAAATGGAGGAAAAACCATGATTCAAGCGACAAGCAGACAGAGCATCCCCAAAGAGTGGATGGACCCCATCGGCCCGAACGTGGGCTACGCCAAGCCGGAATTCCGGGAGCAGGTGCTGGAGATGGCGAAAAAGGGGAGCGCGGCGCACTTCGACCGTCTAAGGGACCGGCTGGAAAACGGAGTAATCAAGACCCCGTTGACGGCGGAGCAGAAGCAGTACCTGAAGGAGAATTTCGACCTGAAAAATATGAGCTGGGAGGACTACCAGTCCCTCATCGGCAAGCTCTGCGAGTTTGGCGTTTTGGACCAGGAGGACAAGGATTTCCTCCATTGCGGGTTCAGCGGCCTGGAAATGACTCCTGTCGATCTCTCCGGGCCCACCTGCACCGCCAGCCTTTATACGGCCCCCGTCAGGGACCCCTGGTCCTTTGATTCCTGGAAGGGCGACGTTCTGGGCTGGATGAAATTCCTCTCCAGCTTCCAGAGCTGGGATTCGGACAGCCAATCCTGGCGGAAGACCGATGAGGCCCGCCTGTTCGGGAAGGTCCGGGACCTCCTGGACGCGATCGCCTGACGGGCTTTCAAACCAATCGAAAGGGAGGCTGGACGATGATTTCAGCGGCAAACGCCTTTGGCTGTGGAGGGCCGAGAGCCCCTCGCGCTCCGTCCTATACCGGAATGGGACACCAGGCTCTTCTGTCAGGCTTTATGGAGGAGTTCCGCAAAGCCCAGGCCAAGTCCTGCAAGCAGGAAGTGGAGGAGCTCAAACGGGCCGGACTGTCGGATAAGCTGGCCGGGAAGGAAGACGCACGGCGGGACGAAGACGAAAAATTCACTTTCTAAAAGCGTATAAAAAAGGTGGACCGCCGCCCGGCGGTCCACCTTTTTTCTGCCTTGAGGCCTTACTGGATGCCCAGCACCTTGTAATCCTGGTCCTCCACGGCCTTCTTCAAAGCCTCGTCGGCCAGGGCCCCGGAAAGGGTTACCACTGCCGTGCCGCTCTCGTGGCTGACGTTGGCGGCGCTGACCTCCGGCAGGGCTTCCAGGGCCTTCTTAACTCTGGCCTCGCAGTGCCCGCACATCATGCCCTCGATTTTCATGGTCTTTTCCATAGTCGTTACCTCCTCGGAATGTTTGGAATGTTTGGATTTTAAGGGTTTATCTTTTCTCGCGTCCCGCAGGTTGAACAGGTTCAGCCGCAGGGCGTTGGAAACCACGCAGAAGCTGGAGAGGCTCATGGCCGCCGCGCCGAACATGGGGTTCAGCGTCAGCCCGAAGGGGATGAAGAGCCCCGCCGCGAGAGGAATGCCGATGGTGTTGTAGAAGAAGGCCCAGAACAGGTTCTCATGGATGTTCCGCAGGGTGGCCCGGCTGAGCCGGATGGCGGCGGGCACGTCCAAGAGGCGGCTTTTCATCAGCACCACGTCCGCCGCGTCAATCGCCACGTCCGCCCCCGCGCCGATGGCGACGCCGGTGTCCGCCCGGGTCAGGGCCGGGGCGTCGTTGATGCCGTCCCCTACCATGGCCACCCGGCCCTGCTCTTTGAGCCTCCGGATAACGCTCTCCTTGCCGTCGGGCAGGACCCCGGCGATGACCTCGTCCACCCCGGCCTGTTTCCCGATGGCCTGGGCGGTGCGCTGGTTGTCGCCGGTGAGCATCACCACCCGGATGCCCATGTTCTGGAGCTCCTTCACCGCCTGGGGACTGTCCTCCTTGATAACGTCCGCCACGGCGATGACGCCCAGCAGCGCCCCGTTTTGGCTGAAAAACAGCGGGGTCTTGCCCTGGCCCGCCAGGGCCTCGGCCTTGGACTGAAGGTCCTGGGGGACCGCGGCCTGGGTGCTGATAAAGCTGAGATTGCCGCCGCTGAGGGCCGCGCCGTTCAGCCGGGCGGTGAGGCCGTTCCCCGGCAGGGCCTGGAAGTCCGTGACCTCCTCCGCCGGGATTTGCTCCTCCTCCGCTCTTTGCAAGATGGCCTTCGCCAAGGGATGCTCGCTCTTTTGCTCCAGGGCGCGGGCCAGCCGGAGCAGTTCCGTTTCCGTAAGTCCTTGGACCGGGAGAATGTCCGTTACCTTGGGCTCTCCCTGGGTGATGGTGCCGGTCTTGTCCAGGGCCACGATCTCCGTCCGGCCCGCGGCCTCCAGAGAGGCGGCGGTTTTAAAGAGGATGCCGTTTTTCGCCCCCATGCCGTTGCCCACCATGATGGCGACCGGCGTGGCCAGCCCCAGGGCGCAGGGGCAGGAGATCACCAGCACGGAGATGCCCCTTGCCAGGGCGAAGCCGACGGTCTGCCCCAGCAGCAGCCACACCAAGGTGGTCGCCAGGGCCACGCCGATGACCGCCGGGACAAAGACGCCGGAAACCCTGTCGGCAATTTTGGCGATGGGAGCCTTGGTTGCCGCCGCGTCGCTGACCATCTGGATGATCTGGGAGAGGGTGGTGTCCTCTCCCACTCGGGTGGCCCGGCACTTGAGGAAGCCGGACTGGTTCACCGTGGCGGCGGACACGCCGTCCCCCGGAGCCTTGTCCACGGGGATGCTCTCCCCGGTGAGGGCGGACTCGTTGACGGCGCTGGAGCCCTCCACCACCACCCCGTCCACCGGGATGTTCTCGCCGGGGCGGACCAGGAAGATATCGTCCTTTTGGACCTGCTCGATGGGGACGGTGATTTCGTTCCCGTCCCGTTCCAGCACGGCGGTCTTGGGGGCCAGCTTCATGAGGCTTTTCAGCGCGTCGGTGGTCTTCCCCTTGGAGCGGGCCTCCAGCATCTTGCCCACGGTGATGAGGGCCAGGATCATGGCGGCGGACTCGAAGTAGAACTCCATCATGTAGTCCATCACCGCGCCCATGTCCCCCCGGACCTGGGCGTCCGTCATGGCGAAGAGGGCATAGGTGCTGTAAACAAAGGCCGCCGAGGCCCCCAGGGCCACCAGGGTGTCCATATTCGGGGCCCGGTGCCAGAGGCTCTTGAAGCCGCTGACGAAGAATTTCTGGTTAATGACCATGACGGCCACCGTCAGAAGAAGCTGGATCAGGCCCATGGCAATGTGGTTTCCATGGAGGAACTGGGGGACGGGCCAATTCCACATCATATGGCCCATGGAAAAGTACATAAGCACCGCCAGGAAAATCAGGGAGGACCACAGCCGCTCTTTCAGCAGGGGGGTCTCATGGTCCGCCAGAGCCTCCTCGGGATTGGCGGCGGGTCCGGCGGAGGCGGCTTTTGACCCGCCCTTTTGGGACGCGCCGTAGCCCGCGCTCTCCACGGCGGCGATGACCTCGGCGGCGGAGGCGCTGCCCTCCACGCCCATGGAGTTGGTCAAGAGGCTGACGGAGCAGGCCGTGACCCCCGGCACCTTGCCCACGGCCTTTTCCACCCGGGCGGAGCAGGCGGCGCAGCTCATGCCGGTGACGTTATACTGTTCCATATGCAGAACCTCCTATTTTAAAGATAATTTATAAAAGTCATTTCATCAGCTTCTGGAGGGTGTCCAGCAGCTCCTCCACCGTTTCGTCCTTTCCCTCCCGGATGTCCCGGGTGACGCAGGTGCGGATATGCTCGCTGAGCAGCTCCTTGGAAAAGGCGTTCAGCGCCGCGTTGGCGGCGGCTACCTGGGCCAGGATGTCGGGGCAGTAGGCGCTGCGCTCCACCATGCCCCGGATGCCCCGGATCTGGCCCTCCACCCGGTTCAGGCGATTCACCAGCCGCTTGACCTCCTCTTCGGAGCGCTCCTTGGTCTTGTGGCAGTCGCAGGTTTCCATAGCGGACGCCTCCTTTGTTAAAATACCCCCTAGGGGTATTCTCATCATATACCCCCCAGGGGTATTTGTCAAGCCCTCATTTAAAAAGAAAACCCGGCACAGGGAGTTTCCCCCATGCCGGGCTTTTGTATGAGCGCGGTCAATCCTGATGAACGACGGTTCCGGGCCCTTTGAAAATACTGTCCGGCGGGACGGCCCCCCGGACGGAGGACAGGGGATAGACCCTGGAGGCCCGGCCGATGATGGTCCCGGGGTTCAGCACGCTGTTGCAGCCCACCTCCACATGGTCCCCCAGGATGGCCCCGAACTTCTTCCGGCCCGTTTCCAGGCGTTCTTCCCCGTTTCGGACCACCACCAGGGTTTTGTCGGACTTGACGTTGGAGGTGATGGACCCCGCGCCCATGTGGCTCTTGAAGCCCAGGATGGAGTCCCCCACGTAGTTATAATGAGGGGTCTGCACGCCGTCAAAGAGGATGACGTTTTTCAGCTCCACGGAGTTGCCCACCACGCAGCCCGCCCCCACCAGGGCGGAACCCCGGATGAAGGCACAGTGCCGGACCTCCGTCTCCGGGCCAATGACGCAGGGCGCGCCCAGGAAGGCCGTGGGAGCGACCGAGGCGGTCTTGTGGACCCAAACGTGAGGAGACCGCTCCTCATATTCCGCCGGGTCCAGGGCGGGGCCAAGCCGCAAAATCAGCTGCTTGATGCCGTCCAGAGCCTCCCAGGGGTATTGGAATTGGGCCAGGTAGTCCCCCGCCAGGGTGTGGGAGAGGTCCAGCAGGGCCGTGATCGTCAGATCCATAAAACGCGCCTCCTGTTTTCGCCGCCAAAAGGGCGGCGGTCTGGCGTTATTATATACCAGTTCTCCAGGAGTTGCAAGGGGAAGTCAGGCCGCCGGCAGCTCCTCCAGGGAGGCGAAGCGGTAGCCCATGTCCTCCCATTTGGTGAGGAGCTCGTCCAGGATGTCCGCGTTGGTCTTGGACGTGGAGTGCAAAAGCACGATGGCCCCGTCGTGGATGCGGGGGAGAAGCTTGGCGTAGGCCTGTTCCGCCGTGGGCTGGTTGTCCACGTACCAGTCCACATAGGCCAGGCTCCAGAACACCGTCTTGTAGCCCAGGGCCTGGGCCTGCTTGAGATTTTCCTCACTGTACTTCCCCTGGGGCGGACGGTAGAAATGGGGAAGCTCTTTCCCGGTAGTCTCCTGGTAGAGGTCCGCCAGGCTGTCCAGCTCCTTCTGAAAGGCCGCCTGGTCCGAAATGGCGGACATGTCCGGGTGGTGGAAGGTGTGGTTGCCCACGATGTGGCCCTCCTCCGCCATGCGGCGGATGATGTCCGGGGCGGTTTCGATCATGTTGCCCACCACGAAGAAGGCCGCCGGGGCGTTGTGCTTTTTCAGTGCGTCCAGGATCTGTTCCGTATAGCCGTTCTCATAGCCGCAGTCAAAGGTCAGATAGATCACTTTCTGAGACGTGTCCCCCAGGAACCAGGCGTTGTACCGGGCCAGATCCTCCGCGCTGGCGTTGCCCACGGGGGACTGGCCCTCGTTGGGAAAGGAGAGGCCCCAGTTGTCGGCGGAGGCCGGAATGACGGCGGGGGCGGCGGCGGGGAGGGATTTTCCCTGGAGATAGAGCATCCCCGCCAGGAAGAGAAGGGGGAGCATGAGCAAACATAGGTTTCGCATACGCTGGAGCATAGGCACCTCCGGTTTTTGAAATGTTGTCACCATTCAGCATGTCCGGGGGCGGGCGGATTATCGGTTGAAAAAGCTGGCGAAAGATGTTATATTTGGGGTGTCGAAAATTTTCGCTTTAAGGAGGACGGTATGGCAAAGCGGAGAGGCAAAACGAAGCAGCAGCTCACCCCCAAGCAGATGGCGGCGCTGCTGGTTTTGTGCGTGATCGCGGCGGCGGTCCAGTGGTATCTGCGTCCGGAGACGGTGTCTTTGGAGGACATCCCGGAATGGAGCGGCGCGGCCTATGTGGAGCTGGAGGACAACCAGCCGGGCTTCACCAAGGAGGAGATGACCCTGGAGGCCTTTGAGGATTACAGCGAGCTGGACTACCTGGGCCGCTGCGGCGCGGCTTACGCCAACATCTGCCCGGAGCTGATGCCCACGGAGGAGCGGGAGGCCATCGGGAACGTGAAGCCCACAGGCTGGGTTTCCGCCAAGTACGACTGCGTGGACGGAAAGTATCTCTACAACCGCTGCCACCTCATCGGCTTCCAGCTGGCGGGGGAAAACGCCAACGAAAAAAATCTCATCACCGGCACCCGGTATCTGAACGTCACCGGGATGCTGCCCTTTGAAAACGACGTGGCGGACTATGTTCAGCGGACGGACAACCATGTGCTCTACCGGGTGACGCCGGTGTTTGTGGGGACGGAGCTGGTGGCCCGGGGGGTGCAGATGGAGGCCTATTCCGTGGAGGACGCCGGGGACGGCGTGTGCTTCAACATCTTCGCCTACAACGTTCAGCCCGGGGTGGTCATCGACTACGCCACCGGGGAGAGCCGGCTGGAGGAGGACGCGGCATGAAGCTGTGGGAGCAGTTTGACCGGATCGTAGTCTTCGATACGGAGACTACCGGCCTTGATTACCGCCGGGACCGCATCATCGAAATCGGCGCGGTTTCGCTGGAGGATGGGGTGGAAACCGGGGGCATGGACCTCTTTATCCGCCTGCCGGAGGGGCGGCGGCTGGACCCCTTCATCGTGAATCTCACCGGCATCACCGAGGAGCGGCTGGAAACCGATGGCGTGGGGGACGAAGAAGCCGCCCGGGCCTTCGCGGACCTTCTGGAGGGGGCGGAGCGGCCGCTGATCGTGGCCTATAACGCCCAGTTTGACCTGAATTTTCTCTATGGCCTCCTCCGGCCCTGGGGGCTGGCGGAAGTCTTGAAAAAGCCTCGGTTTTTGGACGCGCTGACGGTGTATAAGGACCGGCGGGACTACCCCCACAAGCTGGAAAACGCCATTGCCGCCTACGGCCTGGAGGACAAGGCGGTGAACAGCCACCGGGCCATTGACGACGCCCGGGCGGCGGCGCTGGCGCTGGAGGCCATGGCGGCGGAGCGGGACGACCTGGAGCGGTACGTGGACCTCTTCGGCGCCCATCCCAAGTATGGGGTCTCGGGACGGCGGATTTCCTCCGTCACCTACCGGGCCCAGACCTATGAGCGGGTAAGGCCGCTGTATGAGCTGGCGTAAGGGCGGAAAAAAACGGCCCGGCGCTTGACGCCGCCGGACCGCTGTGGCATACGCTTGCAAAAGACAGGTGGGCACCTGCCGGCAGTCAGGCTTTCAGCCTGGCTGTCTATTTTTTAGGAGGGATTGCCCATGGTTTTCTATATCTGGCCCATTGCCCCAATTGCCGCCGCCAACGTGGCCTATCAGGTGTGCGCGAAGTCCGCTCCGGAGGCTATAACCCGCCGGCGGCGCTGGCCTCCCGCCGGTAAGCCTCCGCCTCCCGGACGGTATGGGCCAGGTAGCGCATGGCCTCCACCGGGTGCTTCCCCACGGCGGTCTCCCCGGTGACCATGACGGAGGACGCGCCGTCCAGCACGGCGTTGAAAATGTCGCTGACCTCCGCCCGGGTGGGGACGGGATTCTGCTCCATGGAGGCCAGCATCTGCGTCACCACCATGAAGGGCCGCCCCGCCTCCCGGCAGGCGGCGGCGATGCGCTTTTGCAGGGCCGGGAGCTTCCAAAGGGGGCCGGAATTCCCCAGGTCCCCCCGGGCGACGACGATTTCGTCCGCGGCGGGGATCAGCTCCGCCAGCTTCTCCACGCCTCCCAGGTTCTCGATTTTGGCAAAGAGGCGGATGCCCTCTCCCCCGGCGGCGTTCAAGACCCCCCGGACGGCCTCCAGATCCTCCCGGCCCCGGACGAAGGGCTGCATGACCCCGGTGACGCCGTAGTCCTTTGCCAGATAGAGATTCTCCCGGTCGCTGTCCGTCATGGCGGGGAGATGGACGTCCACGCCGGGAAGGGCGGCGCTTTTCCGGCTTTGCAGCAAGCCGCCCCGCTCCACCCGGGCCAGGGCCCCATCCGGCAGGAGCTCCGCCACCCGCAGGAGCAGCTTCCCGTCGTCCAGCAGCACCGGCTGTCCGGGGGTTAAGCGCGGCAGGACGGCGGCGGGCAGGGGGACATCCCTTCCCAGGCGGACGGAGGTTCCCTCCGCCAGCTCCAGGGGGGCCGGAAGCGCGCCCACCCGGAGCTCCGGGCCCTGCATGTCGATGAGGAGCCGGGGCGTGACGCCGCGGCTCCGGGCGGCGGCGTGGAGGTGTTCGATTTGCTCCGCCGCGCGGTCAAGGCCCGCGTGGGAGAGGTTCAGCCGCACGCCGGTCATCCCGGCCTGAAAGAGGGCCTCCAGCGTTTTGGTATCGGAGCAGGCGGGGCCCAGGGTGCCGTAGATTTGAACCATGGTCGCCGCCTCCCCTCAGCGGAAGAGGGCCGCCAGGCTCTCGGTATAGGGGGGGCGGCAGATGCCCTGCTCCGTGACGATGCCGGAAATCAGGGTGTGGTCCGTCACGTCAAAGGAGGGGTTGTAGCACGCGACGCCCGGCAGGGCCATGGGCTTGTCGTACCAGAGGGTCTTAATCTCCTCCGGGTCCCGGAGCTCAATGGGAATGTGGTCCCCGTCGGGGCAGCTTAAGTCAATGGTGCTGGTGGGGCCCAGGACGTAGACGGGGATGCCGTAGTGCTTTGCCAGAATGGCCACGCCGCTGGTGCCGATTTTGTTGGCCGTGTCCCCGTTGGCGGCGATCCGGTCGCAGCCCACAAAGCAGGCCTGGACCCAGCCGTTTTTCATGACCATGGAGGCCATGTTGTCGCAAATCAGCGTTACGTCCACCCCGGCCCGGTGGAGCTCGTAGCTGGTGAGCCGGGCCCCCTGGAGCAGGGGCCGGGTTTCGTCGGCAAAGACGCGGATATGGATGCCCCGCTCCGCCGCCAGGAAAAAGGGCCCCTGGGCGGTGCCGTAGCGGGAGGTGGCCAGAGGCCCGGCGTTGCAGTGGGTGAGGACGCCGTCCCCCTCCTTTAAGAGGCTCAGGCCGTGCTCGGAGATGGCCCGGCATTTGGCGATGTCGTCCTGGTGAATCTCCACCGCCCTTTGGTACAGGGCTTCCAGCAGGGCGGGGCGGGGGTCCCCGGCGTGGGCGGCGGCGGTTTGCCCCATCTCCCCCAGGGCCCAGCTGAGATTCACCGCCGTAGGGCGGGAGGCGTTGAGCTGGGCGGAATACGCCCGGAGCCGGGCCTGGAAGGCGGCGGCGTCCGGCTCCTCGATGGTCCGGGCCAGGGCATAGAGGCAGTAGGCAGCGCAGATGCCGATAGCCGGGGCGCCCCGGACCCGGAGCTTTTGGATGGCCTCCACCATTTCGTCCACGGTCCGGAGGCGGATTTCCCGTTCCTCGTTGGGCAGGAGGCTTTGGTCAATGATGTACAGGGCCTCGGCGGCCTTGTCATAGCGGATATTTTGAGCGTGGGTGACGGCTTTCAAAGCGGTGGACATGGGAGAGCTCCTTTCTCATGGGGGCGGAAAATCAGGCCGGAGTGAGAGCGGGCGGGGAGGGATTTCCGATAAGGGGAGCCTTCATCGCGGGCTCCAGGCGGAAGAAATCGGATGTAATGACAATATGAATACGGTCCCGGAAGTCGGGGTAACTTTCAGGCGCGAGGGTTGTGCGGGACAGGAAAAGATTCCGGATCTTATCCTGGTGATCCAGGATGTCCTCGGGGAACAGGGGGTCCAACGCCTGCCCCCGGGTAAAAATCAGAAGCTGGTGCCGGGAATTGCTGATGAGCCACAATCCGATGCGCTGCCACCAGATGAGGTCGGTTTCTCCCAGGGACATGCCGAAAATACAGATTTCATCGCTTTGCTTGATGCAGCTTAGCGCGTCCTGGTCGTGACCTTGGCCGGACTGCTGGTTCAAGAGAGGTTTCAGGAACATGCGCTGCTGAACGGCATTGGTAAAAAGGTCGGGATTGGCCACCTGAGAAAGGTTGTCCACACCTAAAATCATGCCGCTGGTATGGGTGCCGTGTACATGGATAAGGCGGCCTTTATCACCACCGCGAAGGTCGCTGAAGGAGAAGAAAGGAAAGAGCCGGTCAATGATGGTCGTATAGTTGAAGTCCAAAATATGATAGATCGAGACTTCTTTTGCGGGCAGTGCAGACTGGACAATGCGGAAAAGGCGGGGCTCCAGATAATCCCTGTGCGTGCAGAGACATTCGGCAAATTTGTGTGCCATGCTGCGGCTACAGTCGTCAAAGTTGATGCGGTCCTCCTCCTGCTGCAGATATTGGGCAAAACAGCGCTTGAAGTCCTTGAGGCATTTGCGGAGGGCGGCTTCGCTGTTTATCGGCGGCTCCGTCGTGTGTTCTCCCAGGGCCCGCTCAAAATCCGCCCAGCGGGAATAGCCGCCGTCTTCCGCCAGGAGTTCCTTGAAGGCAAGAATATCTGGGTCATTCGCGGAAAATTTCGGACTGTTGAGGTAGAGGGGATAGAAATGGGCGTATTTCGTCTCCAGCCCCAGGTTTAAATCAAAGCCGTTTCCGATTAAAAAGGTGACCAGCATAGGGAAAGCCTCCTTCGGCATGGAATTTCTGCGGATGAAAAATTATAACATAAGCCGTCGTTTTTTGCAATGCCTCTCGGAACAGCAAAAGCGCCCGGACACAAAGTGTCCGGGCGCTTTTCTTTAAACTGCGGGAGCCGCCTCAGCGGAAGTCTCCGCCCACCTCAATGGCGCGGATGACGCCGTCCTCGCTGGCGTACATGTCGCATTTTTTGGCATAGGCGTGGGCGATCTCCACCACGGTTTTGCCGTCTCCGGCGGAGATCCACTCCCCCGTGTCCTTGTTGTAGGCCATGACGGTGACGGGGATGCTGTAGGTCCGCCCGTCCACTGTGACGGCGCCCTCTCCGCTCCAGGCGGTGTTGGGCACGTCCTTCAAGGCCGTGAGGGGCTTGAGGCTGGAGAAGCCGGTGCCGTCGTTGGACTCCACCGCCGCCACGTATACGCCTCCGGCGATGTCGTAGTTGCTGCGGAAATAGTCCGTCACCTGTCCCTGGTCGTTGAAGATGGCGATGCGCCGGACATCGCGGTCGTCCAGGGAGATGGAGGTGCGGCCGTACAGGGTTGCGCCGCTGCCCACGGCTCCCAGGACGATGATATCCACCTGTCCCGCCCAGTTGGTGTGGGCGTAGCTGATTTCACCGTTGGGGATAGGCCCGGCCCCCAGGTCGCTGAGGCTGAGGGTGTCGATGCCCTTCGCCGTGTAGCGGAAGACGCTGACGGTCTCCGCCAGATTGCTGCTGCCGATCCGGCGCTTTTCCAGGTCCAGCGCGCCGGAGACGCCGCCGCCCAGGCGCACCAGGCCAATCCGGTTCTTTCCGGTGGAGGTGACTCGGACCAGGCGGTTCTGCATCCGGGCCAGCTCCTCCTGGCGGATCTGCTCGGCGCGGTTGCCGTAGGCTTCACCCAGGTCCACGGTGCCCTTGATCTCAATGCCGCAGAGGAGCTCCACCGTGGCACTGGTGCCGGAAATGGAGGTGGCGATTCCGATGGCGTTGGCATTGGCTCCGGCGGTGTTGGGCTTTACCGCCCCGGCTACCTTATTGTCCTCCGTCAGCAGCAGGGTGATCTGGTCCCCGGGACGGAACTTGGCCAGGGTGGACTGGGCCGTGGGCAGCACGTCAAAGTCGTGGCCCAGAAGGCGGAGGCTGGTGGGCTCCGTGGGGCTGGGGGTACAGGACTCGTAGTAGCCCGTCAGCCGGGTGTCGCAGACCCGGATGGTGTTGGTGGAGCTGGCATAGGTGGCCACGTCATAGGGCCGCATGTCCTTGGCGTTGGCCCGGCAGCCGTTTTTGTAGATGGTGTAGCCGCCCACGCCTCCGGTGAGGGCGTCGAAGCCCTTGACGGAGTTCTTCTCGTAGACAATGACCGCCTCGGTGGAGCTGTCGCCGCCGCCGACGAAGATGAATTCCACATTTCCGGCGGTGCCCAGGTACAGCGTCAGGGACGTGCCGGGATTCACCCAGGACCGGGCTTCGCTCCAGGTGGTTTCCGCGCCGTTGCGGTAGACCTTGGTGCCGGAGGTGACGTTGTATTTGGCGCCGGAGCGGTCCGTAATCACGTTGGCCTCGGCCTTGGCGACCGTGACGGTACGGCTGATGCCCAGAGCGTCGGGAAGGAAGGTGCGGACCTTCTGCCCCTCCAGTACCAGCGTGCCCTTCAGACCGTTGAGGGAGCCGTTGGACGCCTTGTCTCCCGCCATCTGGTAGATGGATCCGTCGGAGAAGAGCATGGCGGTCTCCTTGCCGTCGGGGCCCCGGGCGTTGGAGGACACCAGGACCATGTCCGTCTTGGTGGTCAGCCCGGCGGCGGTGAGGAAATTGCTGACGGTCTTATCCCCCTGGACGTCCGCCCGGAGGAGGTTGTTGAAAAGGATGGCGGCGTCGCTGCGGCTGAGGGGGGAGTTTCCCTTGGTGGTGTCCACCCCGTCGGTGAGGCCGATGGAGGCGGCGAAGGACAGATAGCTGTCCGGCCACACACCGCCGATGTTTTCGTCCTTATACCCCAGGACCCGCAGGAGAATGGTGGCCGCCTGGCCCAGGGTGACGGTGCGGTCGGGATAAAACTTGCCGTCGGAGAAGCCGGAGATGGCGTTCTTCCCCTTGGAGGCCATGTTGATATAGGCCGCCGCCCAGTGGGAGGGCTTCACGTCCGGATAGACGGTGACGGTGCGGTAAAGGCCCAGCTCGTCCTCGGCGTTCAGGGCGCAGACCACCATCTTGCAAAACTGGGCCCGGGTGAGCTGGCCGTTGGGCCGGAAATTCCCGTCGGAAAAGCCGTCCATCACGCCCATAAGCCGCAGGGATTCCACCTGGGCGTAAGCGTCGCCGCCCAGGTCGTAGAAGCGGTTGGCGGGGGGCGCGGCCTGGGCGGGCAGGACCAGTAAGGACGCCGCCAAGGCCGCCAGGAGCAGCAGGGACAACACGCGTTTTTTCATAGTCTTCCTCCTCATTATTCCGCTCGGAGCGCCTCGACGGGCTGGAGCTTGGACGCCTTAATGGCGGGGTAGCTGCCGAAGATCAGCCCCAGCAGCACGGAGAACCCCAGGGCCCCGGCCGTCACGCTGGCGGAGGGGTAAATGGTCATTTTAAACAGCAGGTTTCCCGCCACGTAGCAGCCCAGGGTGCCAAGCAAAATGCCGATGACGCCGCCGATGCCGCAGAGCATGGCCGCCTCGATCAAGAACTGGGTGACGATGGAGCTCCGCTGGGCGCCGATGGCCCGGCGGATGCCGATCTCCCTTGTCCGCTCCGTCACCGTCACCAGCATGATGTTCATGATGCCGATGCCGCCCACCAGCAGCGAGATAGCGGCGATACCGCCCAGCACCAGGGAGATCATGCCCATCTGCTCGTTCATGTACTGAAGCCCGCGGTCGTCGGGCTGCACCCAGGAGCCCCCGGTGGAGGGGTCTATCAGGCCATTCAAAAAGCCCCGAATGCGGGTGGCCACCTCCGTGGTGGAGACGCCGTCCCTGGCCTTGACGATGAAGTTGGAGATGTAGTCCCCGCCCAAGAGCCGCCGGGCGGTGTAGGGCAGGACGATGATGTTGTCGATGGTGCTTCCCTGGGCGTCGCTCCCGGAGATGCGGGGAGCGTAAAGTCCCACCACCTCAAAGCTCTGCCCGTTGAGCTGGAGGTCCTTGCCCACCGGGTCTGCAGAGTCGAAGAACGCCTCCGCCGCCTGGGAGCCCAGGACGCAGACCTGGTTGTACCGCTCCACGTCCAGCTCTCCCAGGTCCCGGCCCTTGGCAATGACAAGATTGTTGCAGGCGCTGTACTGGTCGGAGACGTAGTACACGTCCGGAGGCCGCTGGCCGGTCAAGTTCCCCATTTCGTCCCAGTCCCACTCAAAGTTAGCGGAGTTCTTGGTGCCGTAGACCACGTTGACGCTGGCCCGGGCCTCCGGCGTGATGCCCACGATGTACTGGGGGATGGACTTGCAGTAGGCGTACAGGTCCGGGAAGTAGTCCTTTCCCGCCGGGACCCAGTTGCCGTTTTCGTCCTCTATATAGACATAGTTGTCGATGCCTACCGAGATTTTGTTGCTGCCCATGGCGGAGAACTGCTCCATGGTCTTTGCCGCGTAGCCGCTCATGACCGAGACGATGGTCATGACGGCGGCGATGCCGATGATGACGCCCAGCATGGTCAGCATGGACCGGCCCTTTTTGCCGATGATGGACTTCCAGGCCATTTTCACTGCCTGACGGATGTTCAAAACCAGTCCACCTCCTGTTCCTTGTCCTCCACGATCTTTCCGTCGGTGAGGCGCACGCAGCGCCGGGCCGTGGCGGCGATTCCGTTGTCGTGGGTAATCAGGATAACGGTGGTGCCCTCCCGGTTGAGCTGCTGGAGGAACTCCAGCACCTCGTGGCCCGTCCGGGAGTCCAGGGCGCCGGTGGGCTCGTCGGCCATGATGATGGGGGGCTTGGTGGCGATGGCCCGGGCAATGGCCACCCGCTGCTGCTGGCCGCCGGACATCTCCGTGGGCTTGTGCTTCACGCGGTTGGAAAGGCCCACCCGGTTCAGGGCCTCCAGGGCCAGGTCATAGCGGTCGTCCGCCCGGACGCCCTGGTAAATCAGGGGCAGCTCCACGTTTTCCAGCACCGTCAGGGATTGAATCAGGTTGTACTGCTGGAAGATGAAGCCGATCTCCTTGTTGCGGATGCGGCTAAGCTCTGTGTCCGTCAGCTCCCGGACGTCGGTGCCGTCCAGGAGGTAGTTCCCCCGTGTGGGAATGTCCAGGCAGCCCAGGACGTTCATCATGGTGGACTTGCCGGAGCCGGACTGGCCCACGATGGCCACGAATTCCCCCCGCTGTATGGTGAGGGAAACCCCGTCCAGGGCCCGGACCTCGCTTTCAAGACCCTCGCCGTAGATCTTGAAGATGTCCTTCAATTCAATCAGATTTGCCATATCAGTAACCCCAGGGGTTGGCCGTCTGAATCTGGGTGAAGACCTCGGTGCCTTCCTCCACGCCGGACTTGATTTCCACGTTGTAGTTGTCCGAGATGCCGATTTCCACGGCCACGGGCCAGAAGCCCTCGGGAATCGTCTCGTCGGCCATGATGTTTTCCACCACGTTGTCCGGACGGTCGCCCTTGACGTAGACCACCGTCAGGGTCTCGCCCTCCTCGGTGGAGACGGTGCGCACGGACTGGAGGGGCAGCACCAGGCAGTTGTCGTTTTCGCTGGCGGTGAGCTTGTAGTTGATGTAGCTGTTGACCTGGAGGGTTTCTTCCGCGTTGTCCACGGAGATGACCATGGGATAGGTTGCCACGCCGTTGTTGATGGTGCTGGAGAGGCTGACGCTTTCCACCGTGCCCATTGCCATGGTGCCCCACTGGTCCAGGTCTACCATGGTCCCTACCTGGACGGCGCTGACGTTCCGCTCGTCCACCGTGGCGTTGACCATCAGGGAGGAGGTGTCGGAGATGGTGACCACCGTGGTGTTGGCGGCGATTTCGTCTCCAGGTTTCATCGTAAGGCCAATGACCTTGCCCGCGATGGAGGCCACGGCGGAGCAGTTGGCCAGGTTCTTCTCGGCGGTTTCCAGGGTCTTCTGGGCCTCGTCCAGGCTCTGCTGGGCGGAGTAGATCTCCGCCTCGCTGTCCTCGCCGTCCACCCGGACCAAAACCTGCCCGGCGGTGACCTGGAGGAAGTCCACCAGGGTGCTGGAGAGGACGGTGCCGTTGACGGTGGATTTCAGATCGCCGGTGCGGTAGTACTCCAGCTTCCCGGGCTCATAGGGGTAGATGGTCTCGCCCTCGGCGGTGGTCACGGTGGCGGAGGCCGCCATCTCGGCGGTAAGGGCCCCCTCGTTCTCCACCAGAATGTCGGCGGAGAAGAGCTTGGTGCCCTCCGGCGTGATGCGGCTGACCATGTGGACCGCCTCCACCGTGCCGGGAATGGAGCTCATCAGGGCGGGGATAGAGACATCCATGCTCTGGCCCTGGTGGATCATGCCCTCGTAGGCGTAGCTGTAGTACTGGGTAAGCCGCAGGCGGGTGTCGTCCGCCAGCACCGCCAGCTTCTGCTCCTTGCTGATGGTGTCCCCGGGGTTCAGGTCCACCACTTCCATCAGCTTGCCGGAGTAGCCCGCCGCCAGGTTGAGGCCCGCCACGTCCTTCAAAAGGGCGTTGAGCTGCTTCTCCCGGCCCAGCACATCCTGCCGGGCTTTGTCCACGGCGGTGCGGGCGGCGTCGGAGTCGATGACGAACAGAGGGGTCCCCGGCTCCACGGTGTCGCCCTCGTTGACAAAGACCTCGGACACGGTTCCCGTGGTGGCAATGGTGATGGTTTCGCTGTCCTTGGCCTTGGTCAGCCCGCTGCCCTCCACGGTGGAGGTGATGGAGTTGTACTGCACCACGTCGGTGAGCACCTCGGTTTCCTCGCCGCCTTTCTTTGCGGACAGGAACTTCCAGACGCCCAGGCCGATGGCAATGAGAATCAGGAGAAAAATAAACCGCCGGACGATCTTTCTCCGCTTCTTCCGGGGCATCCCCCTCCACTTTTTCCAAAGGGAGGTCTTCTCCGCTGCCGTTTCCGGCGCGGGAGGCGGGGCCGTCTCAACGGCCGCGGCCTGCTGTTCGCGATCCATGACTTCTGACATAGGCTTTCTCCTTCAAAGGTTGGATGGAATTTCTGAGCGCCGCGCCTTCCCTCCAAAGAGAGGCGCGGGGCCTGAAACGGCGGTCCCCAGCGGGGCGTCCGCCGCCGGGACGGCACAGGGACAGGGTAGCGGGGTCCTGCATCAAAACTGTATCATCTATGCTAGAACAGTTCGGCGGGGAAAACAACAACAAAACGGTTACAGATTTCTTAAGATTTTCGAAAGATTTGGGCGCGGCCCCTTTACAGGTTAGACGCTGGAAGGGCTGGAAAGGTTTCCGGCGATTCTGTACAAATATCTGGAAGGAACCCGGCGGATTTCCGTCAAAGCCCCCTGTCAGGGAAAAACCGCCCCGAAGCGGGGCGGTTTCAGAGTGTCGAAAAACCGTAAAAACCATCCCCGACGGGAAGGAAGAGAGTTACGAGAGGAACCCAGGAAGGGTTGCTTTCGTTTTTAATCATAAGTTTTCAAAACCTTTTCAAAGGTTTTGAAAACTTGCCCAGGCTGGCAAAAATACTTTTTTGACAGTCTGAAACCGCCCCGAAGCGGGGCGGTTTTTGGAAAAGCTCAGGCGGCGGCGGGGCCCTTCTTCGCCATGGCCCGCTGATAGAAGACCATGGCCGCCAGGGCGATGAGGCCCACCACGTCCGTGGCGGAGCCGGGGACCATCATGGCAAGACCCGCGATTACCAGGGCGAAGCGCATCCACTTGGGGATGGGCCGGAACAGGTAGCCGTTCAGCGCCGCGGCCACGCCGAAGATGCCAAGCAGCGCGCTGATAATAATCTGCACCACCTGGAAGACGCTGGTCACGTCCACGAACAGCATCGCCGGGCTGTAGGCGAAGATATAAGGGACGATGAAGGCGGCGATCGCCAGCTTTGTGGCGTTGACGCCGGTTTTCATGGGGTCGGATTTGGCGATGGCGCTGCCCGCGTAGGCCGCCAGGGCCACGGGAGGCGTGATATCCGCCACGATGCCGAAGTAGAACACGAAGAAGTGGGCGGGAATCTTACCGATGCCCAGCTGAATCAGAATGGGGGCGCAGGTGGAGGCCATGATGCAGTAGTTGGCCGTGGTGGGCACGCCCATACCCAGCACAATGCAGCACAGCATGGTCAAGAACAGGGCGATGAACAGGGACAGGGCCGGAATGGGGATCATATTGCTGATGTTGATGACCCCGTTGATGAGCTTGGAGGCCAGGCCCGTCACGGTGATGCACCCGGCCACCATGCCCGCCATGGAGCAGGCCACGGCCACGGTGATGCAGCTCCGGCCGCCGGCCTCCAGGGCGCTGACGATCATGGAGGCGGTGTCCTTCACGAAGTGGACGGCAAAGCCCTCGTCGTGCTGGGCCCGGCTGTCCGTAAACATATGGGGCAGGCTCACCAGGATGGCCAGCAAAATGGCGATGGAAGCGGAGAACTGGAGGGTCCGGGTTCCGGTGGAGACCATCCACACCAGGATTACCAGGGGCAGCAGCAGGTAGATGCTGCGAATCAGGATGCCGAACTTGGGCAGCTGGTCCCGGGGAACGCCTTTCAAATTCAGCCGCCGGGCCTCCAGATGGACAGCCAGGAAGATGCCGGTGAAGTACAGCAGGGCGGGGAGGATGGCCTTTACCGCCACGTTGGCGTAGGTGGTGTCCATGTACTCCGCCATGAGGAAGGCCGCCGCGCCCATGATGGGGGGCATGATCTGCCCGCCGGTGGAGGCCGCCGCCTCCACCGCCCCGGCGAACTCGCCCTGATAGCCGGTGCGCTTCATCATGGGGATGGTGACAGAGCCGGTGGTGACGGTGTTTCCGACAGACGAGCCGGACACCATGCCGCACAGGGCGGAGGAAATGACCGCCACCTTGGCGGGACCGCCGGAGGTGCTGCCCGCCAGGGAGTTGGCGAGGTCAATGAAGAAATTGGAGATGCCCGTCCGCTCCAGGAACGCGCCGAAGATGATGAACACGGCGATGAACTTGGCGCAGACCTGGATGGGGGTGGCCATGACGCCGGAGGTGCCGTAGAACAGGGTATAGATGACCCGGGCCAGATTCTGCCCGCTGGCGAAGGTGTAAATCAGCAGCGCGCCCACCACGAACAGGATGGGCAGCCCCACGCAGCGGCGGCAGAGCTCCGCCAGCACCAGAATCGCCACAACACCGATGGCCAGGTAAAACCAGGCGTTGGGGATGGCGGATTCGCTGGCGGGGTTGATTTTGGCGGCGCTGGTGATGACCATGACCAGGGAGTTATAGTTCAGGCAGTAATAGAAGAAGGACCCGGCGCCCAGCAGCATCAGCACAATGTCATACCAGGGCATGGAATTGGGCTTCACGTGGTCCTTCCGGGCGGGGTAGGTGAGATAGCCCATGATGGTGATAAGCCCCAGGAAGGAGGTCAGCCGGATGGGCAGGTCCCAGGTGCAGCGCAGGGTCATCCAGATGCAGTACAGGGAGAACAGGGCCATGACCACACCCACGATCAGCTTGGGTGTCCCCTGCCAAATGCGGGTGGCGGATTCCCGGTCAAACTTCCGCATGACCTCGTCCATGTCCGCCGCGGTGCCGACGTCCACGCCGGGAAGGTGTTTCTTGTCTTTCTCGCTCATAGAATCCTACTCCTTATTAAAATAAACACAGGGGTATCACAAAGGAAAACAGGTCCTTGCCGTATTGAAGGGGCGGCGGGAGAGCTGCCCTTTCAATGCGGCAAGGGCCGCTTGACGCGGCCCTTGCCGGGGATGGCTCGGGTTGGGGGATTAGTAAGTCCCGGCGGGGATGGTGTAGGCGCTGTAGTAGGGGGAGGACTCCAGCAGGGCGCTGGTGTGCTCCTCGTCCAGGCTGACCAGGTACACGGGGCCGCTGGTGGCCAGGTCCACAATGGCGGTGGTGGGCGCTCCGGCCACCACGAAGGCCGCGTCGATCTTTTTGTCCTTCAGGCTGTCCGCGCTGTCGCCGAAGCCCTGGTACACGGGGCTGATGCCGCTGTCGGGGTCAATGTCATAAGCGCCCAGCACGTCCACGGCGTTGAACCACACGCCGGAGCCCCGGTCGCCGATGGAGACGGACTTGCCCGCAAGATCCGCCACGGACTTGATGTCGGGGTTGGTGGTGACGATCTGCACCTGCTCCATGTAGAGGGCGGCCACCACGGAGAAGTTCTCCACCTTGGCGTCGAAGAGGCGCTCGCCGTTAAAGGCGTAGCTCATAACGTCGGACTGGACGAAGCCCAGCTGGATGTCCCCGGCGGCCAGGTCCTCGATGTTGGCCTTGGAGCCGCCGGAGGTGACGGCGGTGACGGAGACGCCGGTGTTATTGGAGATATAGCTGGACAGCACGCCGCCGAAGGCATAGTAGGTGCCGGACTCGCCGCCGGTGCCGAAGGTCAGGGCCTTGGAATCGCCGGAGCCCGCGCCTTCCTTCACGGAAGCGACTTCCTTGCCCTTCTCGGCGAAGTACTTGGCCGCGCCGGGGTGATAGGGCACGGAGGTGACGGAGGAGGCAAAGTCCAGGTCCAGCTCGCCGCCCTTGGCGTGCTGCTCGGTGATGGTGGGGATGTTTTCAAAGATGGCGGAGGTCAGGGCGTAGATGTCGTCCTCGGGCACGTCGTCCCGGGCGATGACCACGGCGCCCACGGCCACGGTGTTGGTGTCCTGGGCCACGGCGGAAGCGCCGGAGCCGTCAGAGCTTCCGGTGTCGGCGGGGGCGGAGGTGTCGGCGGGGGCGGAGCTTCCGCCGCCCACGCCGCCCACGGCGCCGTCTTCGCCGCCCTTGGAGCCGGTATCGCCGCCGCAGGCGGAGAGGAGCATGGCCAGCATGAGGACAGCCATCAGCAGAGAGAATTTCTTTTTCATCGTTCTTCCTCTTTTCGGGATTGGATTTTGCGAGGGTTGAAGCCAACTCTTGCAAGTATGTGATTATCATACCATAAAATGCCCCTTTTTACAAGGGGACATTTTAGCGTAGTAAATAATTTTTGCAAGTTAACATGAATATTCCTGCATCGAAAGGCGTTTTTGTGAAAGTTTTCAGGCCAATTTCCACGAATGCGGAGAAACTGCACAAAGGGGCTCCTTCTAAAAATTAAAATTTTGTGCAAAAATGCAGGCCGCCCGGTGAGGGGCGGCCTTTTGGGTGCCGTTTACACGATTTTTCGGAGGGTGGGCTGGGCCTCCTTCTCCTCGGCGAGACACCGGATGATGTCCTGCCGGGTGACGATGCCGATGAAGCTGTTGAGATCGTCCACCACAGGGACAAAATTCTGGCGGACGATGGTGTCCAGCAGCTCGTCCACGGAGGCGGTGATGCGGACGGAGGGGTTTTCCCGGAGGATGTCCCGGACGTGGAGCCGTTCCAGCTCCTTCACGGAGCAGGGACAAGGGGTGCTTTCGTCCGGCAGAAGCCGCCAAAGGAAATCCCCCTCGCTGACGGTGCCTACATACTGGCCCTTGCGGTTGATGACGGGGACGGCGCTGCGGCCGTGATGCCGGAGCTTTTCCAGGCCCTGGCGTATGGTGTTGTCGTCGTACAGGTAGGCGACGCGATGCTTCGGCGTCAGAAGGTAAGCGATATTCACAATGATGCCTCATTTCTGATGGGCAGGCGGGCCGGCCCGCCTGGGTCATAGTGGGGGTGAGGTGCATATCTATAATATACAGGAAGGGCCTGGATAAATGGTGAACAGTTTATGAAATCTGCCGGGGAGCTGCCTGAAAAATGGCGCGCCCTCCGGCGGCGGGGGACTTGCCGCCGGGGCCCGGCTTTCCGCGGGAATCCCGCCGGATTTCGGGAAGCGCGGCAGGCGCTTTTATTATTTCCGAGCTTAAAGCGCGGAAATAATATTTTGTTGACATTGTAGACTTCCTGTGCTATACTATGTCTACAATGTAGACAAGGAGGCGCAGAAAATGGAGCGCGTCAAACTGACTTCCAGCGAGTGGAACGTCCTGGGCTGCCTGTGGGAGCAAAGCCCCCGGACGGCCATGCAGATTGTAAGCGAGCTGGAGCGCACGGTGGGCTGGCACAGAAGCACCACCATCACTATCCTCCACCGTATGGAGGCCAAGGGCCTGCTGCGCTGTGAGCAGGCGGGCCGGGGAAAGGCGTATGTCCCTCTTGTGGACCGGGAGCAGGCGGAGGTGGCCGAGACCCGGAGCTTTTTGGACCGGGTGTACCGGGGCAGCGTGGGGATGATGATGAGCGCCATGGCCCAGCGGCAGGAGCTGTCCGGCGATGAGATCGCGGAGCTTCGGGCCATTTTGGATCAGGCGGAGAAGGGAGGCCCTCAATGAGCGCGTTTTTGCTGAACTGGGTGCTGACGGCCTCGGCGCTGACGGCGGCAGTGCTTCTTCTCCGGGCGGCGTTCGGGCGGCGAATCGGCGCCCGGCTGCGGTATGCCCTTTGGGCGGTGGTTCTGGCCCGGCTTTTGGTGCCCGGACAGTTCTTCACCGCCCCTGTGGAAGCGCCCCGGGTGCTCCCGGAGCTTTCCGTGGTTCAAGCGCTTCCCAGGGGGCCCCAAACCCCGGCGGAAAAAATCGACCCTGCCCAAGGGGACGCGGCAGGGCAGACCGTCCAGACCCTCCCCGCCCCCGCCGGGGAGGAAGCCGCCGCTCCGGCGGCCCGGCGGCCGCTGAATCCCCGGGCCCTGCTGGGCGGAATTTGGCTGGCGGGGTCGGCGGCGATGGCGGCGGCGTTCCTGCTCTCCAACCTGAGCTTTGCCCGGCGGCTGCGGCGGCTCCGGGTTCCGCTGGCGGCGGAGTGTTCCCTGCTGGTCTATACCCTGGCGGGCCTGCCCTCCCCCTGCCTGTTCGGCGTGCTCCGCCCGGCGGTGTACGTCACCCCGGAAACGGCGGCGGACCCGGAAATGCTCCGCCATGTGCTGGCCCATGAGGCCACGCATTTCCGCCAGGGGGACCACATCTGGTCGCTGCTGCGGTGCGCGGCCCTGGCGGTCCACTGGTGGAACCCCCTGGTGTGGCTGGCGGCGGTCCTCAGCCGCCGGGACGCGGAGCTGGCCTGTGACGAGGGGACGCTGAAGCGCTTGGGCGACGGGGAGCGCCGGGCCTACGGCTCCACCCTGCTGGCCCTGGTCACCGCCAAGCCCCGGCCCGGGGACCTTCTGCGCTGCGCCACCACCATGACAGGGGACAAGCGGAGCCTCCGGGAGCGGGTGCGGCGCATTGCCCGGGCCCCGAAGCGCTGGCTGTGGGCGGCGGTGCTGTCTGCGGCCTTAGCCCTTCTGGTCTGCGCCTGTTCCTTCGCCAAATCCGAGACCCTGGAGACGCCGGAGGACGGGCCCCTGACGGCGGAGGAGCTGGAGCGGTTCAATACCGAGGTATTCAACGGCGACGGCTTCAACATGATGAACCAGTTCCTCTTCCTGGCCGTGGAGGCCCCGAAGGATTATCAACAAATCGACCTTTTCCAGCTCTTCTACAATGGCACGGGAGCGCCCATGGAGGTGACGGAGGAGGAACGCCAAGCCGTGGCGGACGCGGCTTATGGCGGCGAGGACCCCATGGTGGACCTTGTGAAATGTCCTGCCGCTGAGATGGACGCGGTTTTGCAGAAGTACCTGGGCCTCGCCCTTGACGAGACGGACCAATGGGGCCTGGACCGGTTCACCTATTTGGAGGAATACGACGCCTACTATGACTTCCACGGCGACACGAACTATCCCGGCGAAGTCACCTTCATCTCCGGAAAACGGAAGGACGGCAAGGTTCTCCTGTACTACGAGGGCAGCGGCTTTCCCGGGCTCAGCAGCGGGAACGGCGAGATGAACATGATCTCCTCCGGCCCTGTCTGTGTGACGCTGGAGCCGCAAAAGGACGGCGGCTGCCGCTTCTTAAGCAACTGGGTCCGGAACGACGACCCGCCCGTCATTCCCACGGCCTACCCGGCCTGGGAGCCGGAGCGGGTGATTTCCCTGGACGGCGTGGAGCCCTACCGGGCCCCGGAGCTCCAGGTGGAGCGGCGCGGCGGCACGGCGGAAACGCTGTACACCACACGCTTTGAACCCTATGAGGACAGGGACGACGGCTTTTATATAGAGATCTGCCGCTCCGGAGACGGCGAGCTCTATGCCGCCGTGGCGGTTTCCGCCACAGAGCGGGACTGCTTTTTAACCGTGCCCGGGAAGGACTCCGCCGGGTGGACGGCGGAGGGCAGCGTGGAGCCCTTTACAAACCTGTTCGGCCAATCCGGCCTGCGGATTTCCTACTACGGCCAGCTGACCGAACACTCCTTCGGCCAGATCAACGACTATTACACCTTCTCCGGCGACGGTACGCCCTCCCTGCTCCTCCGGGCCCTGGGAAACGTGACCGAGGCGGACCTGGACGGGGACGGCGTGCGGGAGGTGGCCGCCTCCGACGGGTGGAATGTCTCGCGGCTCTTCTTCCTGCGGGACGGGACCCTTTTCGAGGCGGACCTGGACGCCCTCATTCATGACGCATGGCCCGAGGTGGGATATCTGGAATCCGGCTTCTGGGACCCGGACGGGCGGTACCTTTCCATGTCTGTGGAGGTCCCCCTCCCCGGCTATGACATCACGGTCACGGGCTACCGGACGCTGTTTTTCGACGGGGAAAGCCTTCGGATTTATAAGGACGAGAGCGGCTACACGGATCATATCGCCAACAGCTTAAAGACCCCTCCGGCGGAGGTGCTGCGGCAGGCGGCGCTGTTCGTGGACACGCAGTTCCAGACCCTGGCGGCGGAGGGCTACGGCGTAGACGGCTCCGGGCGCTACGACGAGGAGAACTTCGGTCCGGGGAACGCCGTCTGGGACGACTGGCGCCTTACCGATCTGACCGGGCCGTCCTACGAGGAGTTCGGGGACCTTCGCATTGAGATTTGGAACCTGAGCTATGAGACCCACACCACGACCCCGGACCGGATCGTCCTGGCGGGCGGGTCCTACCTGGGGGAGGACGGCTGGTGCATGATCGGCTACCCGGGATGCGATTACTTGTGCTTCCATCTGGACGAAAACGGGAAGCGGACCTTCCTGTTCTCCCAAATGGAAAATGACTGCTTCCCCGGCTCAGAGCTGTTCCGGGAGGATCTGGCCCGCGCCCTGGAAAACGAGGGACTGCTGTCTCCGGACGAAGGCTGAGAAAGAGTCCTGTTTTTCGATAAAGTTTAAAAAAATACCGCTGATGCGGCGGGATTCCTGTAACCTGGATATAGCAGCGGATTGGATAAAAGAAGAGCCTCGTTTTTCGAAAAAATAGTTCGAAAAACGAGGCTCATTCATTATGGAGTAAGGGGTCAAAATCGATTTTTCTTTGAATCCTTTGCGGCACAACGATTCAGGAAGAAAGGCTGATGCCGGAGAGGGAAAAGAAATCACTTTGTTGTTTGCTGCTATTGACTTTTATCAATCCTTTATGGATCTATTTTGCGTGCCTGATTGATTGTTTCAAACAGCTCCCTGCTTACAATCGCCGGGTGGTGCTCCTGTATCAAAAATCTCTCTAACTCACCCTGGTTCTTAACCTGTTTCCCAGA